>JAGRJX010000142.1 GCA_020442545.1 Lysobacterales bacterium | reverse complement strand
CGCTACTCGGCGCTCCCACGGGACCCAAGAGCAAGAGCGACCCCATCCCAGCCTTCCCCAGCAAGCAAGGGAAGGAGTAACAGCGATGCGCTTTTCGGGTCCCCTCGTTCGCGGTGAGACGGAGTCGATCAGGCCCGTCAGGGGCGCGTGCAGGACGCACGCGCGTTTTCGTCAGTTCAAGGATGAACTGTCGAAAACCCCGGCTCCGACTCACGAACCTGCGAAGCAGGCGCGAACGCGGGGTGTCCTTTCTTTTGGTTCGGTTTTCTTTGGACAAGCAAAGAAAATGAACTCGGTCGCCGAAGGCGAACGAAAGCTCTTGCTGTCTAGCGTGCAGCAAAACCGGAGATCAGATCACCAGCGTCCGCCCACCGTCCACCCGAATAATCTCCCCAGTCGAATACCGTGCATTGCGGAGCAGCCACAGTACGGCATCGGCGATGTCCTGCGGATTGCCAGTGCGCTGCAGTGGCGTGCGCTCGATCATCGCCTGCTGGTCGGTGTAGATGCTGCCGTCTTCCGGCCACAGGATCGCGCCCGGGGAAACGCCGTTGACGCGCACCTCCGGGCCGAGGTCGCGGGCCAGTGAGCGGGTCAGCATCGCCAGCGCCGCTTTCGCCATGCAGTAGACCGGGTGATTGGCCAATGGCCGCTCGGCATAGATGTCGACGATGTTGACGATCGCACCAGTCGATTCGCGTAGCGCGGGTGCGGCGGCTTGCGACAGGAACAGCGGCGCCTTGGCGTTGGCGGCGAACAGTTCGTCCCAGTCGGCTTCCGAAATCTCGCCAACCGGCGTCGGCCGGAAGCCGGAGGCGTTGTTCACCAGCGCATCGAGGCGTCCGAATCTGGACAGTGTGTTCTCGACGAGATCAGGCAGCGCTTTCGTATCGGCGAGATCGGCCTGAAGCAGCAGCGTGCTGTCCGCTCGCCGGGATTCCAGTTTCGCGGCCAGCGATTCCGCTTCGGCAGCAGAGGTGCGGTAGTGGATGGCGACGTCGTAACCGGCGTCGTGCAGCGTTTGGGTGATCGTCGCGCCGATCCGGCGAGCGGCGCCAGTGATCAGCGCAACGGGCGCAGCAGAAGCACTTGTCTCGGTCATTTCGATCCAGGTTGCAGGGGCAGATCGGGGCCGCTGAGCGGTCCCTGTGCGGTGATGACGGCATGTTAACCCATTGATTCATGGTGACCGTCGCGGGTTGATGACCCGTGGCGCCACGCTTTCCCGCATGTCTGTCTACTACCCCATCCGGAGCAGATCATGCCGTGTCACCCATTCCGAATCGCCTTCGCCCTGCTTGCGTCCGCCGGCCCCTTGAGTGCGTGGGGCGCGGACACGCTCATGGATGCCGGCTGGGCCGGCAGCGGCACGGCGGTGGCTACCGGTTACCAGACGGGCAATTCTGCGCTCGACTCTTCGCTTGCTGACCTGCATCGCACCAGCGGCGGCAAGATCGTCATGATCTCGCGCCAGTCTGACCATGACGGCGTGCTGATGTGGCGACTCCATCCCGATGGCACTACCGACGCGAGCTTTGGCGGTGGCGATGGCGTTACCGAGCCTGAATGGGATGGCGGCAGTTTCTACCCGACCAGCAGCCTTCGTCGCGCGGATGGCCAGATCGCCTTGGCAGGCCGGGCCAACGGCGGTTCGGGCGTGTGCCTGCTCCCGGTCGCCGGGACCAACTTCAACGGCAGCTTTGGCGACAATGACGGTTGCGCGACCCACAGCTTCGTCGTGCTGCAGGAAGTGGGCGATCGCGAGAGCTACAGCGATCTCGTCAATCTGCCGGGGAACGCGTTGATGGCCGTGGGTTTCTGGAGTGACGACCAGAT
This sequence comes from Lysobacterales bacterium, assembly GCA_020442545.1. Lineage (GTDB taxonomy): Bacteria > Pseudomonadota > Gammaproteobacteria > Xanthomonadales > Xanthomonadaceae > JACKOX01. The sequence continues at coordinate 1,172 of JAGRJX010000142.1, read as the reverse complement.
CCTGATCACCACCAGCGGCCTTGGCATCTCCGGGATGGACGCGAACGGAGATCCGCTGATCGGGTTTGGCGTCAACGGCCACGTGTCGCTGCAATGGGAAGGCCTGCATGCGCTGACGCCAAGGGCGACGCGGGTGCGCGGTGGGCAGGTGGTCATCGTCTTCGGCGGCCTTCGCTACACGCCTTCGGCCAGTCAGGACCTTTACGCCATTCGCGTCAACATGGCGGACGGCAGCGTCGACGCGAACTACGGCGTCGACGGACTGGCCCGTATCCACTTCGATGGCGTGGGTGGCGGCGATGCGGAAGTGAGCGTGCGTGATGCCGAGGTGCTGACCGATGGCAGCGTGGTGGCTGCCCTGCAGCTGAGGGGTGCCGGCAACCTCGAATGGGTGGGCGCGGCAAAGCTGGACCCCGACGGCAATGCGGACTCGGATTTCGGTAACGTCGGCGGACGCGCCTGGTTCCGCTTTGACGAGCTGTTCCAGTATGAGCGGGTGGGGGGCATGACGGTGGACAATCAGGGCCGCATGCTGATCACCGTGACCATCAGCGACACCAAGTACTGGGACAACGGCACGGAGCTGGCCATGGCGCGCCTGGGCCCGGACGGCAAGTTCGACAAGACCTTCGGTGACTTCGGTCGCTGGCGCATGGAGCTGGACCGGGCCGGTGTCGGTTCGAAGGATTTGGCCGCGTCGACCCTGTACGAGAACGGCCGGCTGTTGCTGGGAGCGCTCTCTGACGGTGAAATCGGCGATCTGGTCGCCGAGCTTGAGCCCACCATCATCGGCTTCAAGTCGTCGTTGTTCCGCGATGGGCTGGAAGACCCGTTACTGCAGCCAGAACCCTGAGTGACGCCACCGCGGCACGGCTTCCACTATCCAAGCGGTTGATTTCCGTACGCAAAGGTACGGCGAAAAACGTTGACGCCGGGGCATCGGAAATGCGTAGATGGCGCCCCCATGTCGAGTGTCCCCGCCATTTCCCAGCCCGTTTCGCGGCCGTCGTCGCTGGATCGCGATGACTTGCTGGCCATTGGCCGCGGCGAATGGTTCGGCCCCGGCAACGCGCGCCTGCCGCTGCCGCCGATGCTGATGTTCGACCGCATCACCCACATCGACGGCGATGGCGGCGCCCACGGCCTGGGCCGCATCGAGGCCGAGCTGGACG
>JAGRJX010000141.1 GCA_020442545.1 Lysobacterales bacterium | reverse complement strand
AGCACGGCGAACATCACCGGGATGTTGTCGATCACCGAACTCAGGATGCCGACACCCGTGTTCGCGGTGGTCGCGCCGAGGTGCAGATACATCAGGCGACTCATCACGTCGAGGTAGCCCATCAGGCTCAGGGCCCCGACGCACATCACGACGCCATAGAAGAAAATCAGCGTGTCCCACTCGGAGCGCGCGAGGTGACCGTAGACGTCGAAGGGCATGAAGGAGCCCATCTCCTGGTTGGCCTTCACCTCGTCTTCGCTCATCTGGTACTTGTTCGCGATGTACTCGGTCTTGTAGCTCCGCTTCAGGTAGTGCCCAAAGAAGCCGAGGTACGCCATGCCTGCGAGCATGCCCATCACGGGAGGCAGGTGGAATGCCGAGTGGAAAACCACCGCGGTGATGATGGTGAGGATGAACAGTCCGACGATGCGCAGCGCACCGCGCTTCATCATCACGTCTTCACCCGTGGCCTCAGGCACGCGGTTTGGCACGGTGAAGCTCATGATCGCCGCGGGCAGCACCCAGCTGACGAGGGACGGCGGGAACAGGCGGAAGAAGTCGTAGATATGTACAACGCCCTTCTGCCAGACCATCAACGTCGTGATGTCGCCGAACGGGCTGAACGCGCCACCGGCGTTGGCGGCCACCACCACGTTGACGCAGCCGATGGCGACGAACTTGATGTTGTCCTTTCCCACCGCCAAAAGCACGGCGCACATCACCAGCGCGGTGGTCAGGTTGTCGATGATCGGCGACAGCACGAAGGCCAGGCCGCCAGTGATCCAGAACAGCTGCCGGTAGCCGAAGCCGCGGCTGACCAGCCAGGCGCGCAGGGCCTCGAAGATCTGGCGCTCGCTCATGGCGTTGACGTAGGTCATCGCCGCCAGCAGGAACAGGAACAATTCGGCAAATTCGATCAGGTAGTGGCGGACGGCTTCCTCGGCGGCATGGGTGTTGCCGCTCTGGCCCATCACCCAGGCCAGGATCGCCCAGATCACGCCGGCTGCGAGCATCACCGGCTTGGATTTGCGCATGTGGGTGAACTCTTCGAGGATCACCAGCAGGTAGGCGCCGGCGAACAGCCCGATGGCCGTGTATCCAGCCCAGCCCTGGCCGAGCACAGCACCGGCGGAAACCTTGCCTTCGGCGGCGAGCAGCATGCCGGGCAGGGCAAGAAGCAGACCCAGCACGGGCAGCATGAGGAGAGGGCGGGGCGGGATGCGATGGCGCGGCATGGGCTTACTCTTGGGTGCGTTCGGTGACTGGCTGGCCGCGAACCTTGCCGCGAGCCGACGCGGCTGGCAAGTGAAACCTTTCCGATCTGCCCCGGTAAAGCAAATAGGTGTCCGCGTTTCCTCGCGGTGGCCCCACTGTAACGGTTCTGTCACGAAATCCGACTAATCTGCGCCGCGACGACCCACGGACCCGACCATGTCGCATATCGAAGGCAGACCCGAGGCTGGTAACCGGCCAAGAAACCTCAACAAGGCGCTGATCAAGGGCGGATATACGTTTTATGACCTGATCCGCAAGGACAAGCGCTTCTACACGATGCTGATGGCGTTCTTCCTGATCGCCGGTGCCACGTATCCGTACCCGGCCATCGCCATGTGGGTGGGCTTCCTGTTTGCCGGCTATTCGGCCATTGCCAACGACTCGATCCAGACCATCGGCACCTTCCTCGCCTCCAACCGGCATCGCTCGTGGTGGGTGCTATGGCTGTTCATCGGCCTGGTGTTCGTCGGTACGGTGGGCTACAGCTGGTACGTCTACAGCGGCGACGTCAGCCACCAGCGCCTGGCGGCCAAGGGCTTCAGCGAAGCGCCGGCCAGTTTCAACTTCTTGCAGATCGCCGCGCCGCTGTTTCTGCTGGCGCTGACCCGCATGAAGATTCCGGTATCCACCACCTTCCTGATCCTGAGCTGCTTTGCCACCAGCGCCGCCAGTCTGGCTGGCGTGCTGACCAAGAGCCTGGTGGGGTACGTCTGCGCCTTCGTGGTGTCGATCATCATCTGGCGCATCTTCACCGCCAACATGGACCGCTGGTTCAGGACACCGGCCGGCGCGCGCTGGGTGCCGATCCAGTGGTGTGCCACCGGACTGCTCTGGTATTCGTGGCTGTCGCAGGACGCGTCCAACATCGCTGTTTATCTGCCGCGCAGCCTGTCGTGGGAGCAGTTCGCCGTGTTTGCCGGCACCATCTTCATCGGTCTCGGCATCCTGTTCTACATGCGTGGCGACAAGATCCAGCAGATCGTCGAGGAGAAGACCGAGGTGGTCGACGTGCGCGCCGCCACCATCATCGACGTGATCTACGCTGGCATCCTGATCGTGTTCAAGGGCTACAGCCACATGCCGATGAGCACGACCTGGGTGTTCATTGGCCTGCTGGCCGGTCGCGAGTTCGGCATTGCCCTGGCAAGGCGCGGCATGGGACGACGCACCTGGCGGCTCATGTACAAGGACCTGCGCAACGCGGTGATCGGCCTGCTGGTCTCGGGCCTGGTGGCATTCGGCGCCAATCCCGGGATATTCATCGGCAAGCTCGGATAGCGGAGATAGCGCTGAACAGGCGTCCGCTTGCCGCTGGCAGCTGGATATCTGTTCGTCAAGGCGCCGGTCATTGCTATCATGGTGCGCGTCCGGTCGCGTCCTGCGCGCGTCGGCGCCAGTCAAGTCAACCGGGAAGGGCGCGCATGTTTTCGCTGCAGACGATATTCGGCAAGGGCACCCATTTCTACGGTCTGCTGGAGGCCGCCGCCGAGGCTGCGCGCGACAGCACGCGGGCATTGCTGAAACTGGTCGACGAGCCGACCCGTGAGAGTTCGCTGGAAGAGTTCTCCCTGGCGCGCAAACGCGAAAAGGACATTGCCGCCGAAATCAGCCAGGCGTTGGTCGACACCTTCGTCACGCCACTGGAGCGCGAGGACATCGAGGCGCTGGGTTCAGCCCTGTACAAGGTGCCGAAGGCAGCCTCCAAATTTGCCGATCGCTACACGCTGGCGCCGGAACGGGTGGCCGACTTCGATTTCCGGAGCCGGGCGGCGCTGCTGGAAAACGCCGCGGATCTTGTGGTCGAGATGGTGGCCGAATTGCGGCACATGAATCTCGACCGCATGAAGGCGCGCAACGATCGCCTGCAGGCCATCGAGAGCGAAGGCGACCGCCTGATTGTGGAGCTCTACCGGGATCTGTACACCGGGGGGCATGACGCGGTCACGGTGATGATGGCAAAGGACCTGTTCGAGCTGCTCGAGAAAGGGCTTGACCGCTGCCGTGATGCCGGCAACGTGGTCTATCAGATTGTCCTCAAGAACAACTGAGAACGCCCTGGTGCTGACCCTGCTGCTGCTGGTGATTGTCGTTGCACTCGTGTTCGAGTACATCAACGGCTTTCACGATACGGCCAACTCCATCGCCACCGTGGTGGCCACCAAGGTGCTGTCGCCGATGCAGGCTGTCGGGCTGGCTGCCAGCATGAATCTTGTCGGTGCGCTGTGGGGCGAAGCCGTGGCCAAGACCATCGCCAGCGGCCTGATCGACACGGAACTGGTTACCATCACCTCGCAACTGCTGATCTGCGCACTTAGCGGCGGCATCGTCTGGAACCTGATCACCTGGCGGCTGGGTCTGCCATCATCCAGCAGTCATGCGCTGATTGGTGGTCTGTGCGGTGCCGCACTGGCCGGTGCCGGAATCGACTGGCACGTGATCATCTGGTCGATCCCGGCCGAACCGATGTGGACCAGCAAGGGCCTGCTGTGGAAGGTGATCGTACCGATGTTCAGCTCGCCGGTCCTCGGTTTCGTCGGCGGCTTCCTGGTAATGGGGCTGCTATTCGGTCTGATCGCCTGGATGTCCGGTCGGCGCGGCTGGCTTCGGCGCGCAGCGAGGCCGCGCTGGGTCAACGCCTTCTTCGGCAAGGCGCAGATCGCGTCGGCCGGCTACATGGGCTTTGCCCACGGCCTCAATGACGCCCAGAAAACCATGGGTATCATCGCGCTGGCGCTGATTTCTGCATCGACCGCCGGACAGCTGGAGGACTTGCCCGCCTGGCTCGACTTCCTCCGGCCCTCCACTGCAGCGCTGGATCATGGTGATATCGACACCTGGATCAAGGTGGTGTGCGCGCTGACGATGGCCGCCGGCACGGCGGCAGGTGGCTGGCGCATCATCAAGACCCTGGGTCACAAGATGGTGAAGCTGCACCCGATCCACGGCTTTGCCGCGGAAACCAGTGCGGCATCGGTGATCACGCTGGCTTCCAGCTTTGGTATTCCGGTCTCGACCACGCACAACATTTCCGCGGCCATCATGGGCGTGGGTACGGCAAAGCGCTTGAACGCCGTGAAATGGGGTGTGGTCGAGCGTATGGTCTGGGCTTGGCTGCTGACCATTCCCGCCGCCGGCGGCGTCGCCTTCCTGCTGGTCGAGATCGCGCGGGTATTCGGCTGGATGTAGCCGGTTGTCGCGGGCAGCGAGTGGCAATCACCCGCCGCCAATTGGCATCAGCGTCGTCGTCGACGACGCAATGGTAGGCGTAGAGCTGAGCCGCGAGCGTTGCCAAATGCGACCAGCAATCACCGCGATCAGAACAGATCGCCGCCAGCCGACAGGCCGCGTTCCATCTGGTCGCCCAGCCCACCCACCTCGATGATCAGACGGTCGATTTCCGCGGCTGTCAGCGTCTCGTATGGGCGGTTTTCGCACAGGTGCAGGTAGGGCACGCCGTCCAGTTCACTGATGGCCAGGTAACCGACTCGCTGGCTCCAGTTGAACTGCAGCGCGCGCTTGGGCTCGATGCCGGTAATCGGCGCGATGGCGGTGCTGACGCGCAGGTAGCAGCGGTCGTCTTCTCCCTCGATCTCCGCCAGGAAAATCCCTTGCTGGCGAGAGCCGCCTTCCAGACTGAGTCGGAGGCCGATCAGATAGGGTTCGCTGGAAGATACATGGTAGCCGGCGCTGACGTGGCTGCGGATCTGCTCGAAGTTCTGCATGGGTGACTGGGTTCCGGAAGTGGCGCCGGGCGGTTTGGCCCGGCAAGGGTGCCGTATGCTATCAGGCCGGGCCACCCCGATGATCCCCAGGAGCTGACCGCGTGCGTTTGATTGACCAGTATCGTGACGCCATCTGCACCGCGATCGCGGCAATTCCCGCGGGAAGCATCAGCAGCTACGGCACCATAGCCCGCTGCGCCGGCATCCCGGGACGGGCGCGCCTGGTGGCGCGTTTGCTGGCTGAAGGCGACCACGATGACCTGCCCTGGCATCGTGTCCTGCGTGCTGACGGGCGCATAGCTTTCCCCGCGGGTTCCAGCGGTTTCCGGGAGCAGGCACGTCGGTTGCGGGCCGAGGGCGTGAGTGTGGTCCAAGGTCGGGTCGTACGCCCGAATCGCGCCGGAGCGGATATGGGGGAACGGGACATCGACCGTCTGCTGTGGGGATAGGGCGTTGCCCTAGTGTGATGGCCGTACCGACCGCCCATCGCGGCCAGCGCTCCGCTGATCGAGAAAGTAAACTTCTGTGACATCAAGTGTGAGCTGGGTCACGACTGGCAGCGTTGAGCGGACGTAGATTCGCGCCCTCATCGAGCGATTGGGGGTAGTACATGTCACTACCTGGAATGATGTGGCGATTCGGGCTCATGTTGGTGTGCTGGCTGATTGGGGCCGGTGCCGCCAGTGCGCAGGATGGTGGCATATTCATGTCCGGCTTCGACTGGGACGTGGACCGCAACGATGCCGCCGCCGCGCGCTTCCTGACCCAGTCCACCTTTGGACCGACGCTGCCCGCGATTGCCGAGCTGCGCCGGGTGGGCGTCGAAGCCTGGATCGACCAGCAGATCGCGCTGCCGGTCACGCGTCATATCCCGTGGCTGGAGCAGATCGACGGCTCCGGCGACGATGTCTACCAGAACGTTCGCCAGGAAGCCTGGTTCCGACGTGCGCTGTATGGTGATGACCAGTTACGGCAGCGCATCGCGTTTGCGCTCAGCGAGATCGTGGTGGTGTCCGACCGTGGCACGCTGGTCGGCTCGCCGTGGATGCTTGCCGGCTACTACGACATGTTGCTGGAGGATGCCTTCGGCAACTACCGCGACCTGC
>JAGRJX010000140.1 GCA_020442545.1 Lysobacterales bacterium | reverse complement strand
CCCGAAGCGCAGCTGGACCGCTTCCTGATGCATGTGCGCATCGGTTACCCGGACGCGGACAGCGAATTCGACATTCTCAACCTGGCGCGCGGGCAGGCACGTCAAGCCCTGAACGCCGATAGCGGTGTGAGCGCGCAGCTCAGTGAATCGCAGGTCTTCGCCGCGCGCGAAGCCGTGCTCGACATTCACCTGGCACCCGCGCTGGAACGCTACCTTGTCGAGCTGGTGCTCGCCAGTCGAGAGCCGGCTCGATACAGCGAGGAGCTCGCCCGACGCATCGCGTTCGGTGCCAGTCCGCGCGGCACCATTGCGCTGGATCGCTGCGCGCGCGCGTTCGCCTGGCTGGAAGGGCGCGATTTCGTGACGCCAGCCGATGTCCATGCGGTCGCCGCCGATGTCCTGCGCCACCGCGTGCTGGTCACCTTTGAAGCCGAGGCCGAAGGGTTCACCGCCGACAGGGTGGTGGAAGAGCTGCTGGATCGCGTGCCGCTGCCCTGAGCATCGCGGACAAGGATCAGCGCCGGATGAAGCCCACCACCACCGGACTGCGTGCCGAAGTTGCCGAGCTGCTGGCGCTGCGTTCACGCGCCATGGAGCTGCTGGCCGGCTATCGGCGACGCAGCGCCAGCCGAGAGTCGGGTCCGTCGCATTCGGCGTTTCGTGGTCGCGGCATGGACTATGCGGAGTCGCGTCCTTATGCGCCCGGGGACGACGTTCGGCACATCGACTGGCGCGTCACCGCGCGTACCGGTCGTGCGCACAGCAAGGTGTTCCAGGCCGAGCGTGATCGCGTCACGGCGGTGGTCGTTGATCGCTCGGCCAGCATGGCTTTCGGGACGCGGAACTGCCTGAAGTCCGTTGCCGCCGCCAGGCTGGGCGCGCTGCTGGCGTGGACGGGCAGCATGGAGGGTGATCGCCTCGCCACCATCAGCGATGGCGAGGTGGTGCCGCCAACGCGCGGGCGCAGCGGGATCCTGCGCGTGCTCAACGCGCTGTCGTCCTGGAGTGAGGGAAGCGGCGCTGCCGCTGACCCGGTGCACAGCCTGAATCGCTCGCTGGAACGCCTGCCGCGCCTGATCCGGCCCGGCAGCCATGTGCTGCTGCTGGCGGATGCGCGCAGCATCGATACCCGCTGCGAGCCGGCGCTGCGCGCGCTGTCCGCACATCACGACGTCATCGCCATGCTGGTCTGCGATGCGTTGGAACGGCATGCGCCACCGGCCGGGCATTACCTTGCGACCGGGCCGGATGGCGTCGTACCGCTGGACCTCGACAGCGATGAAGCGCGTGAACGCTGGTTCCGCCACTTCGATGATTTGCAGCAGACCGCGCTCGCGCACCTTGCCGGCTGCGGCATCCGCGCGCACCGCGTTGCCACCGACGATGATCCGGTGGATGCGCTGCGCGACCTGCTGCGCGGTGTGTCGGAACCGCTGTCAAGGGAGCAGGCGGCATGAGCCCCGCACAAGAGCTGCCGCTGCGCGATATCCACCTGCCGCCCGAGCCGTCCTGGTGGCCGCCAGCGCCGGGATGGTGGCTACTGGCCATCCTGTTGCTTGCAGCCATTGTGACCGGCATCGTCCTGCTGCGTCGGCATGTTCAGCAACGCCGCCACCGGACCCGGCTCCTGGCCGAAGTCGATCACATCTGGTCAAGGCACGCCGGTGCTGAAGACGGCGCCGCCATCGTCGGCGACTGGTCGAACCTGCTGCGGCGCGCCTGCCTCCGCTATCAACCGGCGCTGGCGACGCGAGAGGGGCTTTCCTGGACGAACGCGCTGGGCATGCAGGCCGATGGCGAGTGGCGGCCTGACCAGCTGTTGATCGAAGCGCCGTATCGCCCCCGTGTCTCGATGCCGGAAGCCGAGCGGCTGCGCGAAGCGGTGCGTGGTGCCCTGCGCCGGTTGATTGATGGCGAGAGCATTGCTGCCGGCGGTTTCGTCCCCGGCAATGCCGATGCAGCCGCCAGCGAGGGTGGACAGCATGCTTGACTGGCTGACCAGCGCGTTCGACTGGCCGTGGCTGCTGCTGGCCCTGCCGTTGCCATGGCTGTTGCGCCGTCTGTTGCCGGCAGTGGCTGACAGCGGTGTGGCCCTGCGCATTCCGTTCCTTGACGAGATCGCCACGGCGATTGCCAGCGGACCACGCCACAGCTCGCGACCACCGCTGCTGGCGTGGCTGGTCTGGAGTCTGCTGGTGCTCGCGGCGATGCGGCCGGTCAGCCTCGGTGAGCCGACCGCGCCACCGACCACCGGTCGCGACCTGCTGCTGGCAGTCGATGTTTCCGGCAGCATGGCCGCCGAGGACATGCAGATCGGTCGCCGGGCCGTGTCGCGCCTGACCGCCGTCAAGGCCGTCGTCGGTGACTTTCTCGAACGTCGCGTTGGTGATCGCCTCGGCCTGCTGCTGTTCGGGCAGCGCGCCTATCTGGTCACGCCACTGACCCTGGATCGCGAGGCGGTGAAGGCACAATTGCTCGACAGTCAGGTCGGCATCGCCGGTCGTGAAACCGCCATCGGTGATGCCATCGGCCTTGCGGTGAAGCGGCTGCGCGAACGTCCCCAGGAGCAGCGGGTACTGATCCTGCTCACTGACGGCGTGAACACTGCCGGCGCGCTGGAGCCCGGGCGCGCCGCGGAGCTGGCCCGTGCCGAGAACGTCCGCGTCTACACCATCGGCATGGGCAGTGACCGCAGTGGCGGCCTGTTCGGCATGGCATTTTCGAGCAACAGCGCGGAGATCGACGAAGCCGGCCTCAAGGCGATTGCCCGGGAAACCGGCGGCAGGTATTTTCGCGCCCGTGATACCGGCGAGCTGGCCGGCATCTACGCCGAGATGGATCGTCTGGAGCCGGCGCTGTTGGACGCCGAGCCCCTGCGTCCGCGTCACGAACTGTTCGTCTGGCCGTTGGCAGCGGCCTTCCTGCTGGCAATCGCCGGCCTGCTGTTCAGCGTGAGTGGCCGCCGGTCGCCGAACGCCCTTGATGTTGGACAGGTGACGCCATGAACCTGTCCGACCTGCATTTCCTGCGTCCGCTGTGGCTGCTGTTGCTGCTGGCACTGCCGCTGCTGGTGTGGCTGCTGCGTCGTCGCGAAGCGCGCGAGAACGGCTGGCAGGCAGTTGTTGACGCCGGCCTGCTTGCCGCGCAAAGCGAACGCGCCGGGCGACGTTCGAGCATGCTGCCGCTGGCGTTGCTGGCGGCGATCCTCGCCATTCTCGCACTGGCGGGACCGGCCTTTCGCGAGCTGCCGCAGCCTTTGATCCAGCGTGAGGCTCCGCTGGCCATTGCGCTGTCGCTGTCGCCGACACTGCACGCCGAGGACCTCAAGCCAAATCGTCTGTCGCGGGCGCGCTTCAAGATCGCCGACCTGCTGCGCGAGCGTCGCGACGGCCAGTTCGCGCTGCTGGCCTACGCCGACGATGCCTACACGGTGGCGCCGGTCACCGATGACGGACAGACCTTGCTGGCGCTGCTGGATTCGCTGGATGTCGACGTCATGCCCAAGCCCGGCAATCGCCCCGCGCGCGCGATTCGTCACGCGATGGAGCTGCTGCAGGGCGCGGGCTTCGAGGGTGGCGACATCCTGCTGGTCGCCGATGGCGTCGCCATCAGTTCCGGCCAGCGCGACAGCTCGCTGGAAGAAGCCGAGCAGGCGGCGGAAGAGGCGGCGTCAGCCGGTTTTCACGTCAGCGTGCTGGGTGTGGGCACGGATTCGCCGGGCCCGGTGCCGATGCCTGCCGGTGGTTTCCTCAAGGACAGTGGTGGCGGCATCCTGCTGCCGAAGCTCGATGGTGCCGCGCTGCAATCGCTGAGCGCAGCCGGTAATGGGGCCTATCAGCTGTTGCGCTCCGACGCGGGCGACCTGCGCGCGCTTGGCCTGCTGGATGCCGGCAACCTGGCCGATGCCGGCACGCTCGATGACAATGATGCAGACCAACGTCGCACCTTCCAGGACGAGGGGCCGTGGCTGCTGCTGCTGCTGCTGCCATTGGCGGCGGCCGGATTCCGGCGCGGCTGGGTGGCGTCACTGGCGCTGCTGCTCTTCATGCCGATGTCGACACCATCGCTCATGGCGACGCCGGCATCGGCACCCGCGCCGGTGCCGACCACGACGACATCGGATGCCTTGCCAACCGGCAATTCCTGGTGGCGACGCGATGACCAGCGTGCCTGGGATGCCTTGCAGGCCGGCGACAACGCGGCGGCCCGCGCGCTGGCTACCGATCCCGCCGTGGCCGCCAGTGCGGCCTATCGAGCCGGAGATTTCGCCTCCGCCGCGCAGGGCTTTGGCGGCGACAGTGCAGACGCCCACTACAACCGCGGTAATGCGCTGGCGCGGCAAGACGAGCTGCAGGCGTCGCTCGATGCCTACGACCAGGCGCTGGCACTGGATCCGTCGATGGAAGATGCGCAGGTCAACCGTGATCTGGTCGACCAGGCGCTGCAGCAGCACAAGCAGCAGGAAGATCAGAACGGGCAATTCGACGACCAGAGCGGCGAAAAAGATCCGAACCAGCAGGGCCAGCAATCCTCGCAGGAACAGCAGGGTGAGCAGCAGGATCAGCAGGACCAGCAGCAGGGTCAACAGGGCGAGTCCAGCGACGACGGCGAGCAGCAGCAGAAGGATGATCCGTCACGACAGGACGGCGACAAGGGTGACGAGCAGGACAGTCAGTCGCAGCAGGAAGACGGCGAGCAGGACGAGGAAGCGGCGCGGCAGGAGTTCCAGCAGGCCATGGAGCAGGCGCTGGAGGATGGCGAGGACAGCAAGCAGGAAACCCGGGCAATGACCGAAGCCGAACGCGAGCAGAATGAGCAGGATCAGGCGGTGGAGCAGTGGCTTCGCCGCGTCCCGGACGATCCGGGTGGCCTGCTGCGGCGCAAGTTCCAGATCGAGCATCAGCGCCGCCAACGCGAAGGAGGTGACCGATGAGCCGCCGGGATTGCCGGGTATGGCGCAGTTTGCTGTTTGCCTTCCTGCTGCTGCTGGCGTTTCCCACGCTCGCCGCTCGGGCGTGGCTGGACCGCAGCGAGATCGAGCTGGGCGAAACGGTCACGCTCAACGTGGAGGCGGATGCAGCCGGTGGGGAGCCGGACTTTTCGGTGCTTGCGGCCAACTTCGAGATCGTTGGCCAGTCCAGCCAGAGCCAGGTCAACTTCGTCAACGGCCAGCGCAGCGCCCGCACCCTTTGGGCGGTAGCGCTTTCGCCAAAGGCGGAAGGCGTGATCGGCATCCCTGCGCTGGATGTGGGCGCCGAACGTACCGACGCGCTGACGCTGACCGTCAAGCCGCCGTCGGCCACGGCTGACGCACATGCCGGCGACGACGTGTTTCTCGAGGTCGAGACAACGCCAGGCGATCCCTACGTGCAGCAGCAGGTGCGCTTCGTGGTGCGCCTGTACTACGCGGTCACGCTGCTGGAAGGCCAGCTCGACGAGCCGAAAGCGCCGGACGTGGAGTTCCGTCGCACCGGCAATGACCGCAATTTCCAGAAGGTCATCGCCAACCGTCGCTACAACGTGGTTGAGCGTCGCTATCTGCTACTGCCCGAACGCAGTGGCGAAGTGACGATTCCCGGCGTGCGCTTTCGTGGACGTGCCGCAGACCCCTCGCGACGCGGATTCGGCTTCGGTGGCGGTCGTACCGTCAGTGCGCATTCACCATCGCAGACGCTGACGGTGCGGCCACAGCCTGACGCAACCGGTGCGCCGTGGCTGCCGGCCGAACAGTTGCGTCTGCTCGACAATCGACGCGAGCTGCCGGCACAGGTGGAAGTCGGCGAACCGATCACCCTCGATCAGCGTCTGGGTGTGCTGGGACTGGCGGCCTCGCAGTTGCCCGAGCTGACGCTGCCGGAAATCGATGGTGCCAGCGTCTACCCCGATCAGCCCAGCAGCCGCGAGGAAGACGTCGAAGGCATGGTGCGTGCCACCACGGCGCGCAAGTTTGCCATCGTGCCATCGCGCCCCGGCAGCATTGACATTCCCGCACAGACGCTGGAGTGGTGGAATACGGTGACCGACCAGGCTGAAGAGGTGCATCTGCCACCCAAGCGCATCACCGTGGTGCCGGCTGCAGGCGCCGTCAGTGATGCCGCGCTGCCTGCGTCGGCGGAGCCGGCAACGAGCAGCGATGTTCCCGAAGTGGCGCCGGTTCAAGTGGCGACGGAACCCGGCATCTGGCGCACGGCTGCCATCGTGCTTGGTCTGCTGTGGCTGATCAGTATGGTGCTGCTGGTCCTGCGCTGGCGTCGTGCGCCCGTGCCAGCAACGCTGTCGTCCCCGGCGCATAGTGAGCCGGACATGATGCCGTTGAAGCAGGCGCTGAAGCCGGGTGATCTGCAGGCCATTGATCGCACGCTGCGCTCGCTGGCGCGGCAGCAGGGCGTGAACCTCTCCGGGCCGGGTGGCCTGGCCGTCGCCTTCGACGATGCCGACCAGCGCGCGGCGGTGGCGCGGATGGATGCCGCGCGCTTTGGCAGCGACGATGCCGGCGAAGCGTTGGCGGCGTTGCGCAGCGCTTTCGGCAAGGGGCCGCGTTTCCACCACGCTGACGCCGGAAAGTCGAAGGACGACGCATTGTTGCCACCGCTGTATCCGCGCTAGCTGGCTGCTGAGGCATCATCTGGATCGTCACTGGTCCAGATCACGCGGTTTGCGGCCACGGCGTGGCTGCGGGACAATTCGCGCCTTCGCGACCGCCGCTGGTGGGCCGCGATCTCCCACAGCCACTCCACGAGCGCCCCATGCCGAGCCGTCGCGAACTCGCCAACGCCATCCGTTTCCTGTCCATGGACGCACGCATGCTGGGACGGCATGGCGGTCAAGCTCGGGTGAGCGAGGCGTGATCCACATCAACCCAAAAACGTGATGCATTGCAAATTTTTTTTTGGATACTTTGCGCGCTGCCGTAATTCTGCGGCTACGAAAAAAGGGACATTTCATGAAGGCTGTCAAGCTCTCCATTCTCGGCACCATGTTCGCGCTTGTTGCGCTGGCGTACAGCACCACTGCTGATGCCCGCATCTATTGCAAGATGTGCTCGACCCATCAGGTTTGCAAAGATTTTGTGATCGTTACCTGGTGCACGGACGTGGAAGATTGCACGGAAATTTCCTGTCCGTAATGCATTGTTCCGATGAGGGTCTTCTTTGCGAAGGCCCTCATCGACCTATACCAGCGAAGCTGGCGCTGGTCACCCAACAGTCCTTCGGAAGTCGATGAAAAAGTACGTTAAGGCAACGCTGAAAAAGTTGCCGACT
>JAGRJX010000392.1 GCA_020442545.1 Lysobacterales bacterium | reverse complement strand
TAGTTCGACTGGATCAGCGACACCATCATGCCGTCGTCGTCGGCGGTGGTCAGATAGATGGTGTCGCCCTGATTGAGCACCGCGCCGGCATCGACCGATTTCGCCGCGCGGCGCGGGTCGATCGACGCGCGCCGCTCGGCCGCGTATTCCTTCGACAGGAGCTTCTGCACCAGCGCGGCCGCCGCGGCGCGGTCATCCGTGGCCGGAAAGAAGTCTGGGTCGGCGTACCAGCGGGCGCGGTCGGCAAATGCCAGTTTCTTGGCCTCGGTGAACAGATGGATGTGGTCGGCGCTGCCAAAACGGATGCTCGAGAAGTCGAACCCTTCGAGAATATTGAGCATCTGCAATGCGGCGATACCCTGGCCGTTCGGTGGCAATTCCCAGACGTCGTAGCCACGGTAGCTGGTGGACACCGGCTCGACCCATTCGCCGTGGTGCGCAGCCAGGTCTTCGTAGCGCAGGAATCCGCCGTTGGCACGGAAGTAGGCGTCGATGGTCTTGGCGATCTCGCCCTTGTAGAACGCGTCGCGGCCCTTCCGGCCGATGGTTTCCAGGGTGTTCGCCAGATTGGGATTGCGCCAGATCTCGCCCTTGCGTGGGGCGCGGCCGTCGAGGGTGAACTGCTCGGTGAAGCCCGGATACTTCTCGAATCGCGGCACGGAGAGATTCCAGTAGTAGGCGATCAGCTCATGCACCGGATGACCATCGCGCGCGTAGCGGATGGCCGGCGCCAGGTTGTCGCGCATGCGCCGCTTGCCTAATCGCTCGTGCAGCGCGAACCATCCGTCGACCGCCCCGGGCACGGTGACCGGCAACGGACCGAATGGCGGCACGTCGTCGTAGCCGTGCTCGCGGAACCATTCCAGCGTCAGCCCTTTCGGCGACCGGCCCGATCCGTTGTAGCCATACAGTTTTCTCGTCTTCGGATCCCAGACGATCGCGAACAGGTCGCCGCCGATGCCGTTGCCGGTGGGCTCCATCAGCCCGAGCGCGGCATTCGCGGCGATCGCTGCGTCCACGGCGCTGCCGCCGTCGCGCATCACCTGCAGCGCGATCTGCGTCGCCAGCGGATGCGAAGTCGCCGCCATCGCATGCGGTGCAATGACTTCGGATCGGGTGACGAAACTCATTCCGGTGATGCGGTCCATGGCGATGGCTCCGGTCGAGGCGACGGCGAGTGCGGCCGCGGCGGCACAGCGAATCATGATGTTGTGCATGCACGTCTCCTGGGCGTGGCATGCGCGCCGGACGGGCGTCGCGTGCCGATCAGAGGTAGGCCAGCAGCATATGCCATGCAGCCACGCCGAGCAGCGAAAGCGGCGTGCCGAATCCGACCAGGGCCGCGGCCAGACCCGGCGCCAGGCGATGCGAAATGGCCAGCGCGCTGGCGGTGATCATCGGCGCCATCGCCGACTCCAGCACCGTCGCCGAGCGCATCGTCGTCGGCATCCCGAACAGCAGCGTCAGCAGCAAGGCCAGCAGCGGCAACAGCAGCAGCTTCGCCGACAGACCGAACGCGAGCACCAGGCGCTCGTCGCGCGGCACGCGGAAGCGCAGCTGCAGGCCCACCGCCAGGGTCACGATCGGCAGCAACGCGTCGGACAGCCGCTCCAGCACGCTGGCCACCACGGTCGGCGGATGTGCCGGCATCAGCAACAACGCGACCATCAGTGCCACGAAGGGCGGAAAGTGCAGGATGCGGCCAAGAATCGCGGCACCGGTCGGCCGTGCATCGCCCCCGTATCGTGCCAGCACCCATAGCCCCCAGGTGCTGAGGATGATGAAACTGCCGAACTGGTCGTAGGCGACCGCGTAGCGCAGGGCGTCCTTGCCGAGCATCGCTTCGACCAGCGGGTAGCCGAGGAACGACGTATTGCCCAGCGGCACGCATAGCAGCAACACCGCGCGATGCGAGGCGTCCAGCGGCCGCCAGCGCTCGAACAGGCGCACGGCGATCACGGTCGCGGCGAGCAACAGCCACGGCACCGCGATCAGTCCGATCAGCTGGGCGTCGAACGCCAGGCTCGGTGCATGGCGCAGGATCGCCGCCGGCAGGCAGACGATCAGGGCGAAGCGGTTGAGCACTTCGGCGGCGTTGTCGGGCAGCGCACCGAGCCGGCGACACAGCACGCCCACGGCCATCATCAGCGCGATCAGCAGGAACGCATCAAA
>JAGRJX010000139.1 GCA_020442545.1 Lysobacterales bacterium | reverse complement strand
CGAGCTTCTTGCGCAGGCGGCCGATGAACACCTCGAGTACGTTGGAGTCACGGTCGAAGTCCTGCTGGTAGATGTGCTCGGTGAGGTCGGCCTTCGAGACCAGTTCGCCAGCGTGCATCATCAGGTACTCCAGCACCTTGTACTCGTAGCTGGTGAGGTCGACGTTGCTGCCGTTGACCGCGACGGTTTGTGCGGCGAGGTCGAGCAGGATCGGCCCGCATTCCAGCGTCGGCTTGCTCCAGCCAGCGGCACGGCGCATCAGCGCATTCAGGCGTGCCAGCAGCTCCTCGACGTGGAACGGCTTGACCAGGTAGTCGTCGGCACCGGCCTTCAGGCCTTCGACCTTGTCCTGCCAGCTGGAGCGCGCGGTCAGGATCAGGATCGGAAACTTCTTCTGCTCTTCGCGCAGGGCGCGGACCAGATCCATGCCGGAGAGCTTGGGCAGGCCAAGGTCGATGATGGCGCAGTCGAACGGCACTTCGCGGCCGAGGTACAGACCTTCCTCACCGTCCTGGGCCATGTCCACCGCAAAACCGTCGCGCTTGAGGCGCGCGGCCAGGGTTTCACGCAAAGGGGCTTCGTCTTCGACCAGCAGAATGCGCATGGTTCTCTCCTTGGCTTGGCCAACAGATGTCACGGGGCAAACCGTTTGGTTCACCTACATGAACAAGGATACGGGGAGAAAGATGAACGTGGGCGGTCGCGCGATGCCATCGCGTCCGACCGGTTTCAGCTGCCGTCGTCGTCGCTCTTGGCGCGCGGCGGAGTGGAACGCTGCGGCGGCGCGCGGCGTGCCGGCTGCGGCGCGCGATTCTCGCGCATGACGCGGACACGACCATCCGGCGTCAGCACCTTCACCCGGCTCATGTCGCGGCCGCCGCGGTGGATGGGCTCGACCTTCAGCACGCGGCCACCGGTTTCGCGCTCGATGCGGCGAACGGTGTCGGAGGACGGCCTGTTGTCCTTCCTGTCCGCCGCCAGCACCGGGGTGCTGACCAACAGCATCGCCGCCAGCAGGGCGGCAGCGGTGGGCAGGCGGCGATGGAAAGAATTCGGCTTCATGCGAGGGGCGAATGTTAACGGGACGTTAGTGTCGGGGTAAAGCGATGTGCTGATCAGGGTTCAGCGTAGGGCCAGTCTGGGCGCAAACGCTTGAACCCCGGATAACTTTTTCCGGTGAAACTGAGTCCTGGCTGACCGTTGCGGGCGGGTCTGAACGATGCATGGCGCAATCTGGATCGGCAGTCACTTCTGGAAGTGTCGCTGGTTCAGTAGCGGTCAAAAACCTCGCCAACGCAGCAGCGCAGCGAACCACCGGCCTTCTCGATGGCGTCCAGCTGGACGCTGCGGATGCGAAAGCCGGCCTGCTCGAAGGCGTGCTGGCTGGAAGGCATCAGGCCATCCGCCGCCGACTCGCTCATCCACACGCTGTCCGGGCGCAGGGCGATGCAGTTGCCGGCGAAGCCGTCTTTCTCGGCGACCGTCAGTTCGATGACCTTCGGTGCGTAGAACTCCGCCAGTGACCGCGGCGTGGCGGGATCGACGAAGGCGTCCGGGCAGATCACCAGCGCGCGGCTGGCCAGCACGCTCATCACCACGTTGCTGTGGTATTCGCCGTCGGTCAGCCTGAAGCCGTAACCCAGGCGCAGGTCGAAGGCGTCGAGCATAGCGGCGGCACCGGCTGCTTCGCAGCGTTCGCTGTAGCCGGCCAGGCCGATGCCGCGGGCGCGGTCGATGATCAGCGCGCCGGTGAGTTCGGCAATGCCGGGCTGCCGGCGCAGGTCAATCAGCTCGCGACCCTGCGCGGTGAAGTGCTCGCGGATGTCCTGGCGCTCGGCTTCGCGCTGGCGCACCGCGTGGCGCATGTGGCCCAGCACCAGTCGCCCCGGCGCGGTGCCGAACACGTTGTTGGGGAACACCGCGTCCGGTGTTTGTGTATCGCCGGGGAACACGGTGACCGGCAGTTCGCTGCGCAGCGCTTCCGCCAGCGCGTCGTGCTGTGCCAGTGCGCGTTCCGAGTCGAAGGCGCTGGCACCCGCCATGTAGCGGTTGTCGCTGGCCGACTGCTCGGCCAGGGCGAAGCCGTCCGGCCGCACCAGGAACACGGCATCGGCGCAGGCGGGACGATCCGCCGGCAGCGCGTGGGCGCGGGCGAGGAAGTCGTTGGGGTCATGCAGCAACATCAGGCGGCCTCGCGCTGACATTCGGTGGCGGCCAGCGCACGCTCGACGACTTCCCAGCCCGCTGAGTCGCCCACCGCACCTTCGGTAAGCAGACGGCGGAAATTGCGGCCGCCCGGCTGGGCGTGGAACAGGCCGAGCAGGTGCCGGCTGATGTGCTTGAGCTTCACGTCGCGCGAAAGCTGCTCTTCGACGTAGGGCTGCAAACGGCGCAGCAGCTCGCCACGCAGCATCAGCGCCGTATCCGGGTCGAACAGCCGATGCTGCAGCTCATGCAGGAAATAAGGCTCGTGGTAGGCGGCGCGACCGATCATCACGCCATCGACGTGGCGCAGGTGTTCGTCTGCGGCGTCGGCGTCGGTGATGCCGCCGTTGATCGCGATGAACAGGTTGGGGCGCTCCTGCTTCAGCCGATAGACCAGTTGGTAGCGAAGCGGCGGCACTTCGCGGTTCTCCTTCGGGCTAAGGCCTTTCAGCCAGGCCTTGCGCGCATGCACGGCAAAGCGGCCGCAGCCGGCGGCGGCAACGGTGTCGATGAAGCGCAGCAGGTCGGCATAGTCTTCCTGATCATCGACGCCGAGGCGGCATTTCACCGTCACCGGAATGTGGGTGGCATCGCGCATGGCGGCGATGCAGGCGGCAACCGTGTCCGGCTCGAACATCAGGCAGGCGCCGAAACGGCCCGACTGCACCCGATCCGACGGGCAGCCGACGTTGAGGTTGACCTCGTCATAGCCCCATTCGGTGGCGATGCGCGTGGCTTCGGCCAGCTTGGCCGGCTCGCTGCCGCCCAGCTGCAGCGCTACCGGGTGTTCGATATCGCTGAAGCCGATCAGCCGCTCGCGGTCGCCGTGAATCACCGCCTCGGCATGCACCATTTCGGTGTAAAGCAGGGCGTCCGGCGCCAGCAGGCGATGGAAGGCGCGGCAGTGGCGGTCGGTCCACTCCATCATCGGAGCGACCGACAGCCGTGCCGGCAGGCAGGGTGGCGGGGAGAGCGTCATGCCATCATTTTATCGGAGTCGTGGCCGCGGTCGACGTTGGTGGCGACCCTGCCGTTCGACAGGGGAAGGCCATGACGGCTTTGCATATACTCCGCCGCATGCTGACCGCCACGGACGCGACATTGCTGTTGAGCCTTGATGCGGTCATCGTCGCCGTGACGGATGAGGCGCCGCGCATCCTCTGCATCGACGCCGTCGACACGCTGCCGTCGCTGCCTACCGGCCTGTTCCACCACCAGCAGCACCCGACCATCGAGCGTGGCCTGCGGCACTGGGTCACTGAGCAGACCGGCGTCGAGCTGGGGTACGTGGAGCAGCTATACACTTTCGGCGACCGCTACCGTGATCCGCGGGAGCGTGACGGCGGCGCGCGCGTGGTTTCCGTGGCCTACCTCACGCTGCTGCACGAGCAGGCGCTGTCGGCGGAACTGACCGCGTACTACCGCGACTGGTACGAGTTCCTGCCCTGGGAGGACTGGCGTGACGGCCGGCCGGCGATGATCGAGCGTCTTCTGCGTCCGGCGCTGAAGCGCTGGAGCAGTGGCAGTCGCGAACGCCAGCAGCGCGTGCAGGGCTGTTTCGGCAGCGACACGACACCCTGGGATCCCGAACGCACGCTGGAGCGCTACGAGTTGCTGTGGGAGGCCGGTATCGTCGCCGAGGCGCTGGGCGATGGCGGGGGTGATGTCGACAGGGCAGCGAGTGTCGCCGGGCAGCCAATGTTCGGGGATCATCGGCGCATTCTGGCCACGGCGCTGGGTCGCTTGCGCGGCAAGCTGCGCTATCGCCCGGTGGTGTTCGAGTTGTTGCCGGACACGTTCACGCTATTGCGCCTGCAGCGCGTTGTCGAAGCCCTGGCCGGTACGCGGTTGCACAAGCAGAATTTCCGGCGCCTGGTGGAGCAGGGCGGGCTGGTCGAAGGCACGGGACGTCGCGAGCATGGCACGGGTGGTCGGCCGGCCGAACTGTTCCGCTTCCGTGGCGAGGTGCTGCGTGAACGCCCGGCACCCGGAGTCAATTTTCCAGGCGCCTTCCGTTGAACCAGAGCGGTTCGTGTCCTGGGTGACGTCCAGACAGCAAAACACCGGCCTGAAGCCGGTGTTCGCTGTGCTGTTGTCCTTGTTGCGGCGGTGTGGGGAGTGTTGTGAGGAGCTTCACCGCCATGACATCCATGTGGATACATGAGATGCCAATGCCGCGAGAAAGTTCCCTGAACACCCACGGATGACCCGCTTCAGGACGGCTGATTGACGCCAACTTCTTGATTTCGTGGATGTCTCGCCGAGACAGTGGGCGTCAATCGGTTACTTGAACATCCCCGGAAGGAAACTGCGCCATTGCAGCACCGGTGGCGCGACAGGCTCACGGCGTGGCGTTTCGGTCACCGACTTGGCATCCGGGCTGGCGATCGCTGATTCCGCGGTGGTCGGTCCTTCGCTGGCAGAGGTCGCGACCGTTTCGACGGCCGGTACCTGACAGCCGTTGCCGTTCGGGCCGGCATGACTTGCCGTGCCCGCGTGGGCATGGGCGGCGAAGAGCAGGGACAGCAGCAACAGCGAACGATGAAGCATGATCGGGCTCCGGAAGACTGCCGGAAAGCGGGCCGGTTCCATAGACTGGAACCCGGTACATGGTCCGTCGGTGGCGGACACTGCCCGGGATTGTATCGGCAAAAGCAGGTCGTCGCATCGACCGGCTATCGTGCACTGCAGCATGGTGGTCGGCACGAATCAGGCAGACTTCGACGCATGTCTGTCGCCCTGCCTGCCACTGCATTGCCGGAAGCATCGACCGCCGGGCCGCGCATCAGCGCCGCGGCGCTGCGGCGTGCGCTGATCGCCGGCGTGCGCCGCGTGATTGCGCGACGCGAGCAGCTCAATCGGATCAACGTGTTCCCGGTGCCGGACGGTGATACCGGCAGCAACCTCGCTTTCACGCTGTCCAGCGTGCTGGATGGTGCGCTCAGCCGGCCCGCGCGCCAGGCTGGCACTCTTCTTCGCGCGGTGGCCGACGACGCGCTGGACGGCGCACGCGGCAATTCCGGGGCGATCATGGCGCAGTTCTTTCATGGTCTGGGAGAGCGCGTCGGATCGCTGCAGGCATTGAGTCCGGCACAGCTGGCGGCGGCGGTGCGCAACGGTGCCGAACAGGCACGTGGCGCGCTGTCGGAGCCGCGCGAAGGCACGGTGCTGAGCGTGATCCAGGCGTTTTCGGATGCGCTGCAGCAGCCGGCGAGTTCGCTGCGCGACTGGTTCGACGCTGCCCTGCAGCGCAGTCGCCGGGCGCTGGCGAATACGCCCAACCAGCTGGCGGTGCTGCGCCAGGCCGGGGTGGTCGATGCCGGTGCACAGGGTTTCGTCGATCTGCTCGAAGGCGTGGCTGATTTCATCAGTGAAGGTCGGCCGGCCGCAAGGCGCGTCGCCGCCGACGAGGACGACGACGCGCAGTGCCACGATGCCGTCGCGGTCGACAGCTTCGACAGCGAGGCCAATCCCGAACACCGCTGGTGCAGCGAATGCGTGATCGAAGCCGAGAGTGACGCCGGCATCGACCGAGAGTCACTGCGTGCCGCCATCGACCGGCTGGGCTCGTCCTCGGTCGTGCTGGCCGGCGGCGGCCAGCGCTTGCGCCTGCATGCGCATGTCGCCTGTCCGGGCCGGCTGTTCGAACTGGCCGGCGGTTTCGGGCGGGTAGCGCAGCGCAAGGCCGACGACATGCGGGCGCAGCAGCGCGCGGTGAAGAATCCGGCTGCCGTGGCCGTGGTCACCGACAGCGGCGCCGATCTGCCGGCGGACTGGATCGAGCGCAGCGGGCTCGGCATGGTGCCGGTGCGCCTGAATTTTGGCGACGAGGACTTCCTCGACAAGGTCACCATGCATCCGGCCGAGTTCTATGCGCGCCTGCGCGCCATTGGCGATGCCGAACGGCTGCCGCAGACTTCGCAGCCGACGCCCGGCGATTTCCGCCGGCAATTCGAGTTTCTGGGCAGCCATCACGCGGAGGTGGTTTATGTCGGCATTTCGCGGCCGCTGAGCGGCACCCTGCAGTCGGCGGAAAGCCTGCAGTCGCGCCTTCACGGCGTTGCCTTGCGCGTGATCGACAGCGGCCACGCCTCCTGTGGCGAAGGCCTGCTGGCGATGGCGGCAGGGGAAGCCGCACGCGATGGCGCTGATGGCAGCGAGATTGTCGCGCTGATCGAGCGTCTGCGTAGCGAGACCTTCACCTTTGCCGCCACCCGCGACTTGAGCCATGCCGTGCGCGGTGGTCGCATTCCGCGCTGGGCCGCGCCGCTGGCGCGCTGGCTGCCGGTGACGCCGGTGGCGGCGATTCGCGCGGACGGCAGACTCGGGGTTGCCGGGGTCTTGCCCGGTCGCAACAACGTGCCCGAGCGACTGGCGGCCTGGATCATGCGTCGCCTGCCGCCGGGCCGTCGCTGGCGACTGCTGGTCGGCCACGGTGACTGCGAGGCCGATGGCGTGCGGCTGCGCGACGAGCTGGCCGGTCGTCTGGGCGACTGCGAAGCGGGGCTGGTCGAAGCCGGTCCGGCGGTTGGCGCGCATGCCGGTCCCGGTGCGCTGGTGGTCGGCGTGCAACGGCTCGGTTGATGCTGTCTGCCTGACCTTCGATGTCGGCGCGCTACCATGCGCGCAGTGTTTCTGCCGCTTATCTGGAGTTCGTGTGCCGGCCCTGTTCGCCCTGCCGCTTTGCGCCTACCTGCTGGGTTCGATCTCCGGCAGCCTGCTGATCGGGCGCTTTCGCCGCGTCGATATCCGCAAGCAGGGCAGCGGCAACGCCGGCGGCACCAACGCCTTGCGCACGCAGGGCTGGCGCTTCGCGCTGGGCGTGCTGCTGATCGACGTGGGCAAGGGCGCGCTGGCCGTCTGGCTGGCAGGCCACTGGCCGTGGCCGCTGCCGTCGTTGTCGTTGTCGTGGGTGTCGACGAACTGGCTGGTACTGCTGGCGGCGGTTGCCGGGCACGTCTGGCCGCTGTTCCACGGTTTCCGTGGCGGCAAGGGGGTGGGCACGTTGCTCGGCGGCCTGCTGCTGATCTGGTGGCCGGGCGTCGCCGTGTTCCTGGCGGTCGGCCTGCTCGCGCTGTTTCTCAGCGGCTATGTGGGTCTTGCCTCGGTGCTGGGCGCGTTGTCGCTGCCGCTGGCCGCGTTCCTGCTGCCGGACGCGTCACCGCAGCTGCTTCCCGCCGCCTTCGTTGCCGCACTGATTGCCTTCACCCACCGACAGAACATCCGCCGCCTGCTCGCCGGCAGCGAGAATCGCTTCGAGCGCATTCGCCTGCTGAGGCGGCGTTCGTGAGACTCGCGGCCGAAACCCGCGATGCGCTGCTGGCGGCGCTGGGCGACAGCGTCGACCGATTCGGTGCCGTCGAGGTTGTCGATTCGCTGGATTCGACCAATGCCGAACTGCTGCGTCGAGGCATTGCTCAGGCGGACGCCAGCCTGCTGCTCGCGCTGGAGCAGACGGCCGGTCGCGGTCGCCATGGTCGCGAATGGCGCACGCCGGCCGGCGGCCAGCTGGCGCTGTCGCTGGCGGTGCGCACGCAGCGCCCGCTGACCGACTGGCAGGGCCTTCCATTGGGCGTGGGCGTGGCCGTGGCCGACGCGCTGCGCCGTTTCGGTATCGACAGCATTGGCCTCAAGTGGCCGAACGATCTGCTGCTGGGTGACGCCAAGTGCGGAGGCATTCTGCTGGAAAGCCGCCTGCCATCTGCCGCTTCGCATGATGGCGAGACACTGCTGGTGATCGGTGTTGGCATCAATCGTCAGCTTGATGGATCGATGGCGGTGGACCAGCCGGTGACCGATCTTGTCGCCGCGTTGGGTGAGCGCACGCCGTCGCTGGCGGAGCTGGCCGCAGTCGTCGGCATCGCGATCATCGACGCGGTGGATGCTCATGTGCTGCAGGGCCTGGCCGCCGCATTGCCGCGCTTCGAGCAGCTGGACGTGCTGCGCGGACGCGAGCTGGGCATCGTCCATGCCGATGGCAGCGAGCGGGTCGGCACCGCGCTAGGCGTGGCCGAGGACGGCACTCTGCGCGTGCGCATTGCTGGCGTCGAACAGCGCCTGCTCAGCGCCGACGTGTCCGTGCGGCCTCGTCGATGATCCTGCTCGATCTCGGCAACACGCGGCTGAAGCTCGCCGCCCTGCGCGATGGCGAGATCGCCGACGTGTCGGCCATCGCCCACCGCGACAACCATGCCTTCCATGCGCAGCTTCTGGCCGAGCTGGGTCGGCGTCGCGAATCAGGTGTAGCGGCAGTCGCCTGGCTGGCCAGCGTGCATCATGGCGCCGCGCTGGACGAAGTGCTGGCGGCGCTCGGCGGTCACGGTTTCAGCATTCGCCACATCACCCAGGCGCGGTCGCGCGACGACCTGCGCCTGGCCTACGCCGACGTGACCGAACTCGGCGTGGATCGCTGGCTGGCCATGCTCGGGGTGCGGTCAGGCATCGGCGGTGACCTCCTGCTGGTCTCGGCCGGCACCGCGTTGACCATCGACCTGATCGACGCCAGCGGTCGGCATCACGGTGGCTGCATCGCGCCATCACCGATGCGCATGGTCGACGGCCTGCGCCAGGCCGCTTCGCACCTGCCGCAGCCGCCACTGTCGGCGATGCTGGCGCCGCGCAGCCTGTTCGCCGGCAACACCATGGACGGCCTGGCTGCCGGTGCACAGGGCGCAACCCTGGGCCTGGTGCGGCAGGCCGCTGGCGAAGCTCGCGAGCAGTTGGGTCGCTCGCCAACGCTGGTACTCACCGGCGGCGGTGCAGCCGCGCTGATCGCCACGTTGGCAGGCCATCCGGAGGCCATACACTTCAAGTACGCGGTGTTGCAGGGGCTGTCGCGGCTGGCCAGCGAAGCGAGGTCCGGCACCGCTGAGGGAACCTCCGCCTGCGCGCGCTGCTAACATCGCAGCGCCTCAATCCACCTAGACCCATGCTGCCGCGCATCCTTGTCCTCCTGCTGCTGGTGCTGAACGCCACCGTTGCCCTTTGGTGGGCTTTCCGTGCACCGCCCGCGCCACCGCGCCTTCCCGCGACGGATCCCGGCGTGCCGGGCCTGAGCCTGCTGCGTGAGGTGAACAGCGGGGCGGCACCCAGGCTGGCCGAGGTACCGGACGCCGCAACCCTGGAATGCCTGGAAATCGGACCGTTCCCGGGTCGGCCGGAGATGGAGCGCGCTTTCAACGCCCTCACGCCGCTGGCCACGCGCATCCAGTTCCGCGAGGACGTGCAGCGCCACCAGCGCGGCTGGTGGGTTTACCTGCCCGCTCCGGACAGTCGCGAGGCTGCGCTGGCGGTGGCCCGGGACCTGTCGGCGCACGGACTTCGCGACTACTACGTGGTTACCGCCGGCAGCAACGAGAATACCGTGTCGCTGGGTCTGTTCCGCGAGCGCGACAACGCCGAGAAGCGCCGCGCCGAAGTCCGTGAAGCCGGCTATGCGGCGGAAATCGCCCCGCGAATCGACGAGCGCCCGGAGTTCTGGATCAGCCTTGAAGTGCCCGCCGGTGATGCCTGGCGATCAAGTCTGCAGGGCTATTCGGGCGTTGACGCCCGGCCGCTGGCCTGCCAATAGCCTCGCCCTTGCGTGGCGCTGCCGGTGCTGCCGACGCTACAATGCCAGTCGGTTCTCGTGCGCTATTGCCCGTTGCGGCTGGCGACGCGGGTCACGGGCGACACTCGAATTCGCCGCTTTAGCTCAGCTGGTAGANNAGAGCAACCGCCTTGTAAGCGGTAGGTCGTCCGTTCGAATCGGACAAGCGGCACCATGGTTCTGCGCAAGAGCTGGCCTCCTGCCGCGGTTTGCGCGAAAGCGCTCGCGGCCGAGCCGCGCCACGTTTTCCGAAACCGGCGCTGTTCGGCCGGCTTCGGCGGCACTTCACGGTGCCGCGGTGGCCAGTGGCGCGACATGAGCCTTGTCACGGGTTTCAGGAGACCAGATGTCAACCGACCAGGCGCTGCTCGAGCTCTATTTCGAGTCCCTCGCCAAGCGGCGCAGCGAGCTGCAGCGCGGCTGGAACGAGCTTCGCGCCGGTGTCGGCGACGATGCCACCGTGCAGCGGATCAAGAACCACCTGCACCAGTTGGCGGGTTCGGCCGGTGCTTACGGTTTTGCCGGGCTGGGCGATGCCGCGCGCACGCTGGAACTGAGCTGCGCGGAATGGCTGGCCAGCGAGGCAGGCGCGCGTGATGACGTCGACCGCTTCAGTCGTCGCAGCCAGGGTGATTTCGACGAGCTCGACTACCAGCTCGAATTCGTCCTGCAGCGTGCCGCATCGGCCTGACTCGCCCACTAAGCCGAAGCGGACAACGATCGGCCACACCTTTCGCAACAGGAGCTGACATGCGTGATTCAACCCACACCCAGACCACCTGCCACCGGGCGATGACGAAGGAGCCGACATGAACTGCCGCGTCGCCTTGGTGGGCGTGCCCACCGACATCGGTGCCGGCCATCGCGGTGCCTCCATGGGCCCGGAGGCCCTGCGCGTTGCCGGCATTGCCGAAGCCCTGTCGGCGCGCGGCCTCGACGTGATGGATCGTGGCAACATTGCCGGCCCGCGCAATCCCTGGCAGCCGCCAACTGACGGCTATCGCCATCTGCCCGAAGTGGTGGAGTGGAACCGCATGACGATGGAAGCCATCGCCGCAGAACTGAAAGCAGGCAATCTGCCGATCATGCTTGGCGGCGACCACTGCCTTGCGATGGGATCGATTACCGCGGTTGCCGCGCACTGCCGCGACAGCGGCCGCAAGCTGCGCGTCATCTGGCTCGATGCCCACGCCGACTTCAACACCAG
>JAGRJX010000138.1 GCA_020442545.1 Lysobacterales bacterium | reverse complement strand
CGCATGATGCGGGACATGGGTGTGGACGCCATGTTGTCCGCTGCCAGCCTCAGCAAGGCATCGCGGAGCGACGACTACCAACGCTTCGAGCTGGCCGATGCGGCCACCTCGGATTACCGCTTTGCCGACCCGGCTCGTGTGCGGCCAGTCTACTTCCGCCTGCCGAGTGGCCTGGTGCCGGCCTATTACGGTGAGCTGCAGGTGCAGGACAAACGCACGGGTGAAACGCGTGCCTGGTCGTACGTGATTGATGCGACCTGGGGCAAGCTGCTGTTCCGCCGCGATCTGACCCAGTATGAAAACTTCAGCTACCGCGTTTTTGCGGAAACTACTGGCGACCTGGTGCCGCTTCCCGGTCCGCAGGGGCGACAGATGTTTCCGCATCCCACAGGTACGCCGGACAACTCCGTACCGGGTCCTTTTCTCACCCCCAACCTGTTGATGCTGGAAAGCGCGCCGTTTGGACCTGGGCGGCCCTGGCTGCCGGCGGGGGCCACGCAGACCGTCGGCAACAACGTGGATGCCTATGCGGATCTCGATCAGAACGACGGTTTCCAGGGTGGTGACATCGACCTCCACGCAACGACCACCAGCGCGAATACCTTCGACTACACCTACGACACCGACGTGGACCCGCTGGCCAGCACGGCGCAAAGTTCCGCGGCCGTCGTCAACCTGTTCTACATCAACAACTGGCTGCACGACTGGTTCTATGACAGCGGCTTTGACGAGAGCGCTGGCAACGCTCAGGGCGATAATTTTGGTCTGGGCGGCGTGCCCGGCGATTCATTGCGCGCTGAAGCTCAGGATCGCAGTGGCCTGAACGGCGGGATCAACAATGCCAACATGGCCACGCCGGCGGATGGTGGCCGACCGCGCATGCAGATGTATATGTTTCGCGGCACCGAGCTGTCCAAGCAGCTGGATTTGACCGGCGGCGTGATGGATACGCCGGACGTTAGCTCTGCCGTGTTTGGCCCGGCGTCGTTCGACGTGACGGGTGATGTGGTGTTGGTGAACGATGGAACCCCCAACGTAACCGACGCCTGTGAACCCATTGCCAATGACGTCAGCGGCAAGATCGCGCTGGTGGATCGGGGAACCTGTTCCTTCGTTACGAAGCTGATGAACGCCGAGAATGCCGGAGCGATTGGCGTAATTCTGGCCAACAATGTCGCCGGCAACGCGCCACCAGGCATGAGCGGAGACGATCCGGGGCTCATCACGCCAATTCTCAGTGTCACCTATGAGGTCGGGCAGGCGATCCGTGGCGCAGGACCGACCGTAACGGCGCATCTGCAGCGGGAGAGTGCGGTTCGCAAGGAGGGTTCGCTGGATTCTGGCGTGGTGATGCACGAATGGGGTCACTACATCAGCAACCGTCTCGTGCAGAACTCGGCGGGTCTGGTCAACCAGCAGGGCGGCGGCATGGGCGAGGGCTGGGGCGATTTCCACGCCCAGCTGGGTCTGTTCAAGGACGGCGATCCGCTGGATGGTGCCTACGCCATCGCCGGCTATGACCTGGGCGGGCCGATTCCCGATAACAGCTATTACTACGGCTTCCGTCGCTATCCGTATTCCACGGACATGAACAAGAATCCGTTGACCTTCAAGCACATCGAAAACGGCGTGGCGCTGCCGGTCAGCCCGGCACCTGCCTTCGGTGCGACGGGTGTCAACAATGCCGAGGTTCATAACACGGGCGAAGTCTGGGCCACGGCGCTGTGGGAGTGCTATGCCGGTCTGCTCGGCGATACCGGCCGTCTGAGCTTCACCCAGGCCCAGGATCGGATGAAGGCCTACCTGGTGGGTGGCTACAAGATGACGCCGGCTTCGCCGACCTTTGTCGAAGCGCGCGATGCCCTCCTGTCGGTCATCGCAGCGCAGGACATCCAGGACTTCGACCTTTGTGCGGCGGGCTTCGCCAAGCGAGGCATGGGCGTCGGCGCCGTGGCGCCGGTTCGCAACTCCAGCACCAATTCAGGCGTGGTGGAAAGTTTCACGAACGTTGGCAGCGTGCCGCAGGGTGCTATCGTCGAAGTCACCGATGACGTGCTGTCCTGCGACAGCGACGGCATCCTCGATGACGGCGAGATCGGCCATGTCCGCGTGACAGCAGGCAATACCGGTTTCAGCAGCATGACCGGTGCAACGGTGACGCTGTCCTCGCCTGATACCGAGCTGATGTTCGTGCCCGATACCGAAAACGTGGCGGCGGTGCAGCCCTACGCGACGACGGATGTCAGCATCCCCGTGAGCATGAACGGATCGAGCGGCGTCTTCCCGTTCACCGTGAATGCGCAGATCAATCACGCGGATGCCGGTGCCGCCGCCAGCTTCAGCAAGGCGTTTGTCGGTAACTTCGATGAATTGATGGCCTCAAGCAGCACCGAGGGCTTCGAGGTGACTTCGCCGAACTGGGGCACGGACACGGTGGGCGGACTTCCGCAACCCTGGATACTGAATACCGTGTCCTTCGACGACCACCGTGCCTACGGTATCGATGCCGGTTCGTTGGGCCTGATCTGGCTGCGGTCACCTGCGCTGCAGGTATCCGCGAGTGGCGACTTCGTGATGACGCTGGATTCGCGCTTCAAGTTTGAGCACGACGGCACGCCGTGGGATGGTGGCGTGATCGAGATCAGTACCGACGGTGGCAACAACTGGGTGGATGCCGCGGCTGCCGGCGCTGCGATGACGCCGGCCTACGGTGACGTCATTACCGATCTGGCCGGCAATCCGCTTGCGAACCGGAGTGCCTATGTGGGCCAGAGTGCGGCATGGCCAGACCTGAGCACCATTGAGTTGAACTTTGGTACGGCGTTTGCCGGTCAAAGCGTGATGATCCGTTTTGTCATCGGTACGGATGAGGCGGTTGGCGAGTTCGGTTGGGAAATCGACAACGTCGCGTTCAGCGGTATCGACAACACGCCGTTTGGCACCGTGGTGGCGGAGGCTGGCACCTGTGTGCTGGCGGACGAGATTTTCGCCAACGGCTTCGAAGACTGAAGCGCGAATTGATTCATTGATTCAACAGAAAGGCCTCCTTCGGGAGGCCTTTCTGCTTTCGGCAGTGAGAATCTGGCGCGTTGCGCGGTGGAGCCGGCTTGTCCTGCTCAGCCGAGATCCGCGAGCAGGATCTGTCGGGATTTGCTTCTGGCACGCACGCCGACGCGCATGCGGTCGTCGTTGATTCCGAAGCCGAGATCCGCGCCAAGGC
>JAGRJX010000137.1 GCA_020442545.1 Lysobacterales bacterium | reverse complement strand
GAGAGCAACTGGTCGAAGCCGCTGGCCCAGCGCCAGCAGCTGGTGCCCGGCGCAGATCACTTCGTGGTGCTGAACATCGCCACGCCCACCTGGGCGACCGGCAAGCCGGTTGCGACCATCGGTGACCACACGTTCTATCGGGTCAGTCGCCTGTAGGCAGCACGCCGACCGCAAGATGGAAGAACGGGTCGCAGCGGCCCGTTCTTCATTGCAGGCTTCACCGCCTGGTCCACGCAGGCTCTGATTCACCCGGTGCCGCGCTTCCAGTAGCGCTGCATCTCCAGATAAGTGAAGGAAGCCGACCAGGTGATCAGCACGAAGCCGGTCATCGCCTCCGTACCGACCAGGAAGCGCAGCGGTCCGTACGGCACCATGTCGCCAAAGCCCAGCGTGGTGAAAACGGTGGCGGAGAAATAGACCAGATCGAGCAGACCACCGATCTCAGTGCCAGCCAGGCCCCCGGCGGAAGGCAGCAGCAACAGCATCCAGCCGGCGATGGCGAACAGCCAGATCTCGATGGTGTGCAGGAACAGGACGCCGAAGATGGCCCGCAACAGCTGATTGCCGTGACGGCGACCACCGCTGTCGGTCCAGGTCATGATCCGACGTAGTCCGTAATAGTGGGTGTGCACGGCCGACCCGACCGCAACCAGAGTCAGCCCGACTGCCAGCAGGTTCGCACCCCAGTTTGAATAGTCGCCCACATGTCACCAGTTTCTGTCGCCAGAGCAACAACGCCGCAGCCGGTAAAGCCTACCGGATACGGCATTGCCTGCGACAGGATCTCAGTGAATCAGCCCACGAAGAGGTCGAAAAGGTTTCCCAGCTCAGACGACGGCGCATGGTAGAACTCGGTGTATCGGCAGCGGCCGCAGGTGACGCGGGAGAACTTCGTGCCCTGCACATCGAACAGCTTGCCGAGCAAGCTGCCGGCGACATGGATCTCGCCGCTCTCGTACTCGGTGCCAAGGCAACGAATGCAGTGCCAGCCACCCTCTGACGCCTGGCGCTTCGCGGCGCACCCGGTATCAGCCGCTTCGGCAGCCGCCTGCATGTCGGCAAAGTCGCTCATCGCTTCTCCATCGGCACGAACTCGCGATCCTCGGGGCCGGTGTAGTTGGCGCTCGGGCGGATGATCTTGCCATCCACACGCTGCTCCATGACGTGCGCGCTCCAGCCGGAGGTACGGGCAATCACGAACAGCGGCGTGAACATCGCGGTCGGTATGCCCATCATGTGGTAGGCCGAGGCGCTGAACCAGTCGAGGTTCGGGAACATCTTCTTCATGTCCCACATCAGCGTCTCGATACGCTCGCTGACGTCGAACAGCGTCTCGTTGCCGCCGTCGCGGCACAGCTTGCGAGAGATTTCCTTGATGATCGGGTTGCGCGGATCACCTACCGTGTAGACCGGATGGCCGAAGCCGATCACGATTTCCTTGCGCTCGACGCGGGCGCGGATGTCGGCCTCGGCCTCGTCCGCCGTGCCGTAGCGGCTGATGATGTCCATCGCCACTTCGTTGGCGCCGCCATGCTTCGGCCCACGCAGCGCGCCGATGGCGCCGGTGATGCAGCTGTGCATGTCCGAACCGGTACCGGCAATCACGCGCGCGGTGAAGGTGCTGGCGTTGAACTCGTGCTCGGCGTACAGCACCAGCGAGGTGTCCAGCGATTCGGCGTGCAGCTGGCTGGGCGGACGACCGTGCAGCAGGTGCAGAAAGTGCGCTGCGATCGATTCGTCGTCGGTTTCGGTGTCGATCCGCCGACCATTGCGGGTGAACTGCCACCAGTACAGCAGCATCGAGCCGAAGCTGGCCATCAGACGGTCTGCAATGTCGCGCGCTTCGGCCACCGGATGCCCTTCGCGCTCCGGCAACACCGTACCCAGCACCGATGCTCCAGTGCGCATCACGTCCATCGGGTGCGCATTGGCCGGCACCAGCTCCAGCGCATCCTGGACGATGGCCGGCAGGCCGCGAAGGCGCGCCAGCTTCTGCTTGTACGCCTTCAACTGCGAGAAGGTCGGCAGCGAACCGTGAACCAGCAGGTGCGCCACTTCCTCGAACGTCGCCTTGGTGGCGAGATCCTTGATGTCGTAGCCGCGGTAATGCAGGTCGTTGCCGCTGCGGCCAACGGTGCACAGCGCGGTGTTGCCGGCCGGCGTGCCGGACAGGGCCACCGACTTCTTCGGCTTGGGAAGGTTGCTCGGGGTGTCGCTCATTGCTTACTCCTTGGCGTTCTCTTTGGCGAACAGCGCGTCCAGTTTGTCCTCGTAGGCGTGATAGCCGAGGAAATCGTAAAGCTCGGCACGCGTCTGCAGCGTGTCGATGATGTGTTTCTGGGTACCTTCACGGCGCACGGTTTCGTAGAAGTGCAGCGCGGCCTTGTTCATGGCGCGATAGGCGCCGCAGCAGTACAACGCGACATCGACACCGGCATCGCGCAGCTCGTCGGTGGTGAAGAACGGTGTGCTGCCGAACTCGGTAAGGTTGGCCAGGATCGGCACCTTCACCGCTTCCTTCACGCGGCGGTAGTCGTCCAGTGAGCGCATGGCTTCAGGGAAGACCATGTCCGCGCCTGCCTCGACATAGGCCACCGCGCGCTCGATGGCGGCGTCCAGGCCTTCACTGGCCGCAGCATCGGTGCGGGCCATGATCACGAAGCCGTCGTCACGTCGCGCATCAACGGCAGCCTTCACGCGATCCACCATTTCACCCCGCGGCACCACTTCCTTGCCGGGACGATGGCCGCAACGCTTCTGCCCGACCTGATCCTCCATGTGCACGGCGGCGACGCCGATACGCTCAAAGCTGCGGATGGTGCGCGCGATGTTGAAGGCGCCACCCCAGCCGGTGTCGATATCCACCAGCAGCGGCATCCCGGTAGCGTCGACGATGCGACGCGCGTCGGTGAGCACGTCTTCCATCGTGCTGATACCGAGGTCCGGGATGCCCAGCGAATTGGCTGCCACCCCACCGCCGGACAGGTACAGGGCCTTGTAGCCGACCCGCTTGGCCATCAGCCCCGCGTAGGCGGTAATCGCGCCCATGACCTGCAGCGGCGACTCACTGGAAACGGCTGTCCGGAATGCCGCGCCGGCGGAAGGCAATGTGCTCATGAACTGGTCCCGCGATCCTGTCGAAGCCCGCCATTTTACCGGAGCAGCGGGCCGCCTGCCCTGTCCGGGTCAGGCACGCATGGACACGTCACTGGCGCAGGCACGACCGCGACCGCCGTTCTTGGCGCGATACAGCGCCACGTCAGCGGCAATCATCCAGTCACGCAGGCTGTCGATGCTGCGACCAAGTTGGGCCACGCCACAGCTGACCGTGCAGCGCAAGTCATCGCTGCCCTCGAATCGTGCGCCGGCAACGCCCTCGCAGATGCGCTGGCCCAGCTGCATGGCCACGGATTCATCAGAGCGGAGCACGATGCCAAACTCATCGCCGCCGATGCGCCCGACGTGCCCATGACCGCCCACGACCTGCCGCAGAATGCCCGCGACGCGGCACAGTACGTCGTCGCCCACCGCATGCCCGTGGTGATCGTTGATGCCCTTGAATTCATCGACATCGACCAGCAGCAGGCAGGCGGGTTCGTCGCGTCGCCGTGACTCGGAAAGCACCGCGTCGGCCTGTGCCTGCCAATGCCGTCAGCCGGACAGCCCGGTCAGTACGTCGATGCGGCTGAGCTCGTCCAGCTGGCGGTTCTGACGCTGCACGCGCCGCACCAGCCAGTAGCCGTTCAGGCTGACCGCCGTGGTGTGGATCACGAGCATCGGAATGCAGGCCAGCACCACCGCCGTGCTGGACTCCAGGCGGACAGCAAAACCGGTGAACAGGCCAGCACCGACGATGCCCAGGATCATCGCCGGCAGCGACCACAGCCACAGATTCCGGATACCGGTATTGAGCTTGTCGACCACGGCCAGGGTCAGCAGCAGCGCACTCGGCAGCAGGTTGAAGTGCAGCAGACTGGTCCAGATACCGCTCTGGAAACTGTCGAACAGCAGGTTTTGCCGCTCGGTCTCGTAGGGTCTCGGGCTGCGCCGGCTTCGCCATAGCGCGACGTGCGGCCAGACCACGCCGGTGAACAGCAGCATCGACCAGCTTCCCCAGCCGGCCGAATTCTCGTAGAGCACACGGGCCATGAACACCGCCGCCAGCGCCATGCCGAGCATGCGGAAACGATAGATGCGCGACGGCAACAAACGGCGATCGCTGAGCAGACCATCGACAGCCAGCGGCGCGCGGCCGTCGCGGTCGCGACCACGACTGGATTCGCGACTGCGATCACGGCTGGCATCAGGTCCGGCCAAGACTCACCCGACCTCCGCCGCCAGGTTCTGCGCATTCGACGCACACAATGATGGCGCCATGTTTGCGACTCCCGACATACTCCCCCTGCGGAGCAGACCTAGCGTAGCGCGTTTTCAGTCGTCGGATGATTTTCCGTTGCACCCGCAACCCTTCCCAAAAATCCTGTCGTACACGCCAATGCCGTACTTGAACAGCGACAGGACGCCGTCGAGGATTGGCGATGGCTCGGACGGCTTTTCAGGCTTTGCAGCTTCAATTGGCTTGTCGAGCACCTTGGGCCGACCGCACAAGGTCATCAACATCTCGAGATGATTAGCAGATTCGGGAGTGTCCGGGCACAATCGCCAACCAGACACCCAATCCTCGAGGACATCCTTGCAGGATGTCCTGCCTGACTTCAGTTCAACATTCAATTCCGCGACCCGGCGATCCTTGCCGAAATGAACGGTCACCGTGGCTTCGCAGCGGTTACGCTCCGCTTCGCGCAACGTGATCCCACAAGAGTCCACAGGAAACCTCATCGGTGGCCGGTAAACGGGGTCGTAGTTGGGACCAGCCGGATCGACCTGTTCGCATTTCGCTTCGAGCGGATTGGCTGGCTCGTAGGTCAGGTCAACCTCGACCCGGTCCGGCGTCGATGCTGCCGACGTGCAGATCAACGCTCCGAACAACAGAACCACCGTCGACGCGCCGCGCATCTTCTTCTCCGTGGCCGAAAACCTCCCGGGCATCCTAGCGCGATGTTCCGATGTGGCGACTCTCCCGTCGGCGCAACAGCAGCTTTCTCGTCACCGGAAACAACGACGCCCGCACAAGGCGGGCGTCGTCGGGAACATCAACCCGCATAACTCCGGGACGCAAATCCACCTCAGAGCAGATGCGCGACGCCGGCGCGTTCTTCTTCGAGCTCGGCCAGGGTCTTGTCCATGCGCTCGCGGGAGAAGTCGTCGATCTCGAGGCCTTCGACGCGGGTGTATTCGCCGTTGGCGCAGGTCACCGGGACGCCGTAGATCACGCCTTCCGGAATGCCGTAGCTGCCGTCGGACGGCACGCCCATGGTCACCCACTCGCCGTCGGTGCCCAGCGCCCAGTCGTGCATGTGGTCGATAGCGGCGTTGGCCGCGGAAGCGGCCGAGGACAGGCCGCGCGCTTCGATGATCGCCGCGCCGCGCTTGCCGACGGTCGGGATGAAGTCGTTGGCGTTCCACTCGTCATCGACCTTGGCGCGCAGTGAGTCGCCATTGGCGGTGGCGAAACGGATGTCCGGGTACATGGTCGGGCTGTGGTTGCCCCACACCACCATGCTCTTGATGTCGCCGACGGCGGTGCCGGTCTTGGCGGCCAGCTGGCTCAGCGCGCGGTTGTGGTCGAGGCGCAGCATGGCGGTGAAGTTGCCGGGCTTGAGGTCCGGTGCGGACTTCATGGCGATGTAAGCGTTGGTGTTGGCCGGATTGCCGACCACCAGCACCTTGACGTCGCGGCTGGCGACGGCGTTCAACGCCTTGCCCTGCGCGGTGAAGATCTCGGCGTTCTTCAGCAGCAGATCCTTGCGCTCCATGCCCGGACCGCGCGGCATGGCGCCGACCAGCAGCGCGTAGTCGGCATCCTTGAACGCGACTTCCGGGTCGTCGGTGCCGACCATGCCGGCCAGCAGCGGGAAAGCGCAGTCGTCCAGCTCCATCATTACCCCGCGCAGCGCGGCCATGGCCTTTTCCACCGGCACTTCCAGCATCTGCAGGATGACCGGCTGGTCACGGCCCAGCATTTCGCCGGACGCGATGCGGAACAGCAGGGCGTAGCCGATCTGGCCAGCGGCGCCGGTAACGGCGACTCGAACGGGAGCTTTCATGGATGGAACCTCTCTTGCGGGTTGTTCGTGGGGGAGGAAGTCGATGTTGCGGAACGATGCCTGGAGATCAGAGCCGATAGCCCAGCGGGGCCAGCAGCTCGCGGATGCGGTAGATGTCGTAGCCGACAATGACGCGCTGGCCGATGATGGTGACCGGCACGATGCGGCTGCGAACGGACTTCAACGCCGCATCGCCGGCATCGGTATCGACATCCAGCTCGAGATAGTCGACATCGGCCTGGTCGAACTCGGCACGCAGCTGCTTGCAGTAGCCGCACCATTCGGCGCCCAGCAGCACGATACCGTCGTCACCGGTCTGGTGCCGCGGATCGGCGGCACTGACCAGTGGCGGCATTTCGTTCTGTCCCAGCAGGCCACAGCCGTGCAGCAGCACGGCCAGCGCCAGCAACAGAATGAATCGCGGCAGGCGGCGCATCTTGATCGACTCGCTGGCGATCAGCCCAGCTCGGCGAAGAATTCCTTGATGCGCTGCATGCCCGGCGCCAGCTGCGGCGTCGGACAGGTGTAGCTGATGCGCAGGCTTCGCGGCTCGCCGAAGGCCGAACCCGGCACGCAGGCCACGCCCTTGGCTTCGAGCAGCGCCGCACAGAAATCGACGTCGTTATCGATCTTCATGCCGGTCGGGCCGTGCGTCTTGCCGAAGGCGCAGCTGATGTCCGGGAACACGTAGAACGCACCCTGCGGACGCGGGCAGACCACGCCGGGGATCTCGCTCAGCACGGCCAGCACTTCATCGCGCTTGCGCTGGAACTCCGCGCACTTTTCGGTGGGCACGTCCTGCGGGCCAGCCAGCGCGGCCGTGGCGGCGACGCTGACGATTTCCGGGATGTTGGTGATGTGGTTCGAGTTGAGAGTGACGACCGCTTTGGCGACCGTTTCCGGCCCGGCCATCAGGCCGACGCGCCAGCCCGGCATGCCGTAGGTCTTGGACAGCGAGTCGACGAAGATCACGCGGTCGCGCAGTTCGGGACGCGCCTGCACGAAATTGTGGTAGCCCACGCCGTCGAACACCATGCGGTTGTAGATATCGTCGGTGATGATCCAGGTCGGATACTTCACCAGCACGTCGGCCAGCGCGGCGATTTCGTCCTTGGTGTAGACCATGCCGGTCGGGTTGGACGGGTTGTTGAACAGGAACACGCGGGTGTTCTCGCTCAGCGCCGCGTCCAGCTGTTCGGGCGTCAGCTTGTAGTTCTGCTCCGGCGGACAGGGCAGCAGGTTCACCTTGGCGCCGAGGATTTCGGCGATGTCCATGTAGCTGGTCCAGTACGGCGTGGCGAAGGCGATCTCGTCGCCCTCGTCCAGCAGCGCTTCGGCCAGGTTGTACAGGATGTGCTTGGCGCCCACGGCCACCGCGCAGTTCTCGCGCGTGTAGCCGTCCATGCCGACGCCCTGCATATGCGCCAGGAAGGCGTCCAGCAGTTCGGGCATGCCGCGGTTGGAACCGTACTGGCCGCTGTCGTTGTCCAGCGCCTTGCGCGCGGCGCCGTAGACGTGCGCACCGGGCAGGAAATTCGGTACGCCGATGGAGAAACTGATCACGTCGCGGCCTTCGGCCTTGAGGCGCTTGGCCTTTTCGGCGATTTCCATGATCGCGCTGGGCTTGGCGCGACCCACACGCTGGGCGAGCTTGAGCATCGGCTAGGTTCCTTCGATGGAGGTGGCTGGTTCGTGCGAATGCACGCCAGCGAGTGAACTGACCGCCGGAAAGGTGCGTCGGTGGAGGCCGAAACACCCGAAAAACCGTCAGATTCAGCTGCGGAAGTCTAACATAGGGCGATGCGCCGATTCCTGCTGCCAGCGTCTCGAAAACCGTACTCCAGCGCACGCCAGTGCCTGACGACCACGTTGTCGCTGGGGCTGATGCTGGGACTCAGTGCCTGCGCAACCAATCCAGGTGCAGGACGCAACAACTGGGACGCGGCACAACTGGCGCGGCGAGAGCAACGCGTGACGGACGGCGCCATCGGTTCACGCAACACTGACGCCGAAACCGAACTCCGCAGACAGGTCTGCGAGATCGACCGTGTCGCCTGCGACGCCATCCGCGTCTATGTCGTTGATCGCCCGGAAGCCCAGGCGCGCTTGTGGCCGAACGACATGCTGATCTTCACCAACGGCCTGCTGCGGTTGATTAACCAGACAGGCAGCTCAGCGGCTGCCCAGCTCCGCTTTGCCCTCGCCCACGAACTCGCCCATCGCCAGCTCGGCCACTTCAATCGCCGCCACCACGCCGGCTGGGATGCCGACGCCGCAGAACGCGAAGCCGATGCGGTCGCCATGGAATCGCTGCGAACCAGCAACCCCCCCCCCGATTCCGGAATTGAGCTGCTGCAGCTCATCATCGAGCAGCGTGGCGAAAACAGCCGGGGCGCGGAAAGAATGCGCGCCCGGATCGCGGCGATGCGCAAACGCATCAGCCGTGAAGTAGTGCCCTAGGGACGAGCCGCTTCGTCCAGGGTTTTGTTCCAGCGCTCCAGGCGCGCGTGCATCTGCTCGAACAGCGGCTCATGGTCGCCGACGATGCGGATCGAACCGATCTTTTCGCCCTGACGCACGGCATCCACCAGTTTCTGGTCATCGGCGCCGACAACTTCGCCGAACACGGTGTGCTTGCCGTCCAGCCACGGCGTGGCGACGTGGGTGATGAAGAACTGGCTGCCGTTGGTGCCGGGGCCGGCGTTGGCCATCGACAGCACGCCCTTGTGATGACGCAGGTCCGGATGGATTTCGTCCTCGAAGCGATAGCCCGGGCCGCCGGTACCTGAACCCTGCGGGCAGCCACCCTGGATCATGAAATCGGGAATCACGCGATGGAAGCTCAGACCATCGTAAAAACCGCGACGGGCCAGGTTGACGAAGTTGGCCACGGTCATCGGCGCCTTGTTGGGGTGCAGCTTGATGTGGATGGTGCCGCGGGCGGTGGTGATTTCAGCGGTGAGTTCGGACATTGGTGTTTCTCCGGAAAAGGATCGACGACTTGCGTCGTCAGTAGAGGTCAGCGCTATTGGCGTGCGCGATTCTTGAGAATGACCACCATCAACACGAGGCAGCCAAGGATCGTCAGCCCACCCAGCACCGTCAGCGTCCAGGCAACCACCGGCATGGACAGCGCCGGAAACCCGGCCACGCCACCAGTCAGGCCGAGAACGCCCAGCACCAGCAGCAGGCAGCCAAAGCCATCGATGGCGATCAACATGGGCGGGATCGGGAAGCTCGGCTTGCTCATGGCGGCTTCGGGCGGTGGATCAGCGCGTACTTTAGCAGCCAAGTCCGGCTTCCACGGCCGAACTGAACGGACGGTCAGCACAACGCCGCTTTGACCCAAATACCGGGTACAATGGGCGGCTAATTTCCGTATGTCGCGCGTTCCCTGGCGTTCTTGCCCCGGCAAAGGCGTCCAGCGGCGCGCCTGCCGGCCATGCAGCCCACAACACCCGGTACCTTCCGATGATCCAG
>JAGRJX010000391.1 GCA_020442545.1 Lysobacterales bacterium | reverse complement strand
TGATCCCGGTGGTCTACGACCTGCTCGACCGGCGTTCCGATGCCGCC
Organism: Lysobacterales bacterium; assembly: GCA_020442545.1. Lineage (GTDB taxonomy): Bacteria > Pseudomonadota > Gammaproteobacteria > Xanthomonadales > Xanthomonadaceae > JACKOX01. Next base: position 2,086 of record JAGRJX010000391.1, on the reverse strand, counting down.
TATCGCGAGCGCGCCGACCGGGCGAAGCGAACCGCCGCGATCTCGCACGCCGAGCACGAACTGCAGGGCGCCAACGGCGCCGCGAAAGAGGCCTGAGCCATGAACATGGCAGCGCTGAGCCTGAAACGACCGGTCACGGTGGTCATGTTCTTCGTGTCGATGATCGTCACCGGTCTGATCGCCACCCGGCTGCTGCCGCTGGAGCAGTTCCCGGAGGCCAACGCGCCCTTCATCTTCGTCAACCTGCCGTACCAGGGCTCCACGCCGGAAGAGGTGGAGCGGACCATCACCCGGCCGGTGGAGGAGGCGTTGTCGACGCTGTCCGGCATCAAGCGCATGTTCTCCAACAGCCGTGCGGAAGGCGCCTTCGTGTTCATGGAGTTCACGGACTGGGGTCGCGACAGCAACATCGTGGCCTCCGAGGCGCGGGATCGCATCGATGCGATCCGTGACGAGCTGCCGGACGACTTCCAGCGCTATTTTGTTCAGAAGTTTTCCAGTACCGACCAGGCCGTGCTGGAACTGCGCTTTGCCGGCAACCGCGACATGAGCGGCGAGTACGAGGTGATCGAGCGCCTGTTCAAGCGCCGCATCGAGCGACTACCGGGCGTTGCCAAGGTCGACATCACCGGCGCGCAGCCACCGGTGGTCGAGATCCGCATTGACCCCGACCGCCTGGAAGCCCACGGACTCAGCCTCAACGAACTGGCCGCGCGCCTGCGCCAGGTCAATTTCTCGGTATCGGCCGGGCAGATCGATGCCGGGAACCGCCGCCTGCGGGTGCAGCCGGTGGGTGAGATCACCGATCTCGACCAGCTCCGCGAGCTGGTGCTGAACCGATCCGGTTTGCGTCTGGCCGACATTGCCGCCGTCGAACTCACGGAGACCATTCCGGACTTTCGCCGTCACCTGGACGGTCGACAGGCCGTCGGCATCAACATTTTCCGCGAACGCAACGCGAATCTCGTTGATGTCAGTCGCAGCGTGTTTGGCGAACTGGACAAACTGGCACTGGAGCCGGAACTGGAAGGCATCCAGGTCAAGGTGCTGAACGACCAGGGCGAAAGTGTGACCAGCTCGATCAGCGAGCTGGCCAAGGCCGGTCTGCTTGGCGCGCTGCTGTCGTTGCTGGTGCTGTTCTATTTTCTGCGCCACTGGCCATCGACTCTGATGGTGACGCTGACCATTCCGGTGTGCTTCGCGATGACCCTCGGCGCCATGTATTTCTTCGGCGTGACGCTCAACGTGCTCAGCATGATGGGTCTGCTGCTCGGTATCGGCATGCTGGTCGACAACGCCGTCGTGGTGGTGGAGAGCATCTACCAGTATCGTGAGAAGTATCCCGACGATCCGCTGCGCTGCGCCATCGAAGGCACGCGTGGCGTGCAGTTGGCGATCAGCGCCGGCACGCTGACCAGCATCATCGTGTTCGCCCCGAACCTGTTTGGCGAGCGCAATTTCATGAGCATCTACCTGTCGCAGGTGGCAATCAGCATCACCATCGCGCTGCTGGCCAGTTGGCTGGCGGCAGTGACGCTGATTCCGCTGATTTCGTCCAGGCTGAAGACACCGCCGGCGGCGCTGGCGCATACCGGCTTCGTGCCGCGACTTCAGCGCGGTTATGCGCGCCTGCTGGACTGGACGCTGCGCCATCGCGGCTGGTCGGTGGCCGGCATCGTGCTGATCGTCGCGGTCAGCATCATCCCGCAGCGCCTGATGCAGGTGGACATGTTTCCCAGCGAAAACGGCCGCGAGTTCGAGATGAACTTCCAGTGGAAGGGCTCTTACAGCCTCGACCAGATGGAAGAGGAGGTCACCCGCATTGAAGGCTGGCTGGACGCGCGACGCGAGGAGCTGCAGATCCGCCAGATCTACTCCTGGTTCGCCGAACAGGGCTGGGGCGGCATCCGCCTGGCGCTGTACGAAAAAGGTGACGAGGGATTGCAGGGTCAGGCGCTGCGCCCGGTGGAGGAGATCAAGGAGGCCATCCGCGAAGGCATGCCGAAATCGGCACGCGCCACGCTGGGCTTCCAGAACAACAACGGTCCCGGCGGTGGCGGCGACGACGGCAAGGTGCAGATGTTCC
>JAGRJX010000136.1 GCA_020442545.1 Lysobacterales bacterium | reverse complement strand
ATGGGTGGCATGGGCGGCATGGGCTTCTGAGTCCGGCTATCCATCAAGCGTTACCACGAAGCCCGGCCTTGTGCCGGGCTTCGTGCTTTCTTGCCGTGGGATTCTGGAAAATTGTTGCCCGCACCACGAAAAAGGCCCGGGGCAAAGCTCTGGAAACTCCTGCTCGCCAGCACGACGGGCCCGGGGTGCTCTCCAGCTGCGTCCGCTGCAGCGCCCAGATCAGGTCAACGGTGCGCGCTCGCGGTGAGGCAAGGCCCTTGAAACACCGTCGATTCCATTGAGAGAGGCGGTTTGCCATGGCGCTGCGGAGCGAGCTCCGCATTCGCGCCCATGCTGATCACCGAGACGCCATCCAGGCCTCCTTGCAGTCCTTGCCAGCATGCCCGGATTACGGCACGGCTGACTGCGCTTCCAGGCCATCGGCAAAGATGACCGGCGTGAACTCGATGGCGCCGAAATCGCAGACTGGCGTGTCGTGATAGGTGAATGGGCGTGGCGCGCTGAGTTGGTCGAGGTCGACCAGCTCCGCGCCCAGCGCATCGAGGCAGTCCGGCGATGTGTCGACGGCGACACTGGTTGGCAGTGGCGTGAAATGCGGACTTGGATCCAGGCCGTTGATGGGCTCGAACTGCAGGTCGAGATTGGCGACCACCGCGCCGGGGCAACTGGCGTCGCTGACGAGGTTGTCGGTGCGTTGGGTGATGCTGATGCCTTCGCAGGTGCTGGTGACGTTATCGCCCACGACCACGCTGCTGTTGAGCAGCAGGTCGCCGTCTGATCGCATCGCCGCACCGCTCGCCAGGCCTGCTGCGCCATCCGGCCCGGTTGTCGTGCCCACGCCGCCGGTGCCACCCGCGCCTGCCTGGGTGAGGTTCCCGATCAGGGTTGAAAAAGCCAGCCTCCCGCTCGCGCCGGTGGCGATGAGTATCGCGCCGCCCGACGCATCGCCGCCATCGCCGCCGCCGGCACCCAGGGTGCCAAAGATCGTTCCGGGGCCACCACCGCCGCCAATCGCCTGATTGTTGCTGAATGTGGCGTTGAGGATGTCCGCTGCCCCCGCCGCGAAGATGGCGCCGCCCTCGGCGTTGCCGCCGTCCCCGCCAGACGCATTGGCTTCTCCGAAACCGGCGATGCCGGCAGCGCCGGTGGCGAGATTGCCGACAAAGGCACAGCGCTCGATCAGCAGGTCGCCGCGGGCGGCAATCGCGCCGCCGCGCGCATCGATGGTGCCCCCGAAGTCCGTTGGCGCGACAGAGCCCATCGCCTTGTTGTTGCGGAACACGCAGTCGCGCAGCTCCAGTTTCGAGCCGGCCGCGCTGAGGATCGCACCGCCCTCGGCCGGCGTTCCGGAAGTCAGTGACAGCACGCGTCCGTCCTCGTAACCGAGTCCCACGATGCGCACGTCGGCATTCGGACCGAGCTCGATCAGCCGCCCGCTGCCGCCGATGCGGCGCAGCACGGTGGGTACGCCATCGTTGGTGACCATTCGCAGCGGGATATCGATGAACAGCGCATCGCCAGTCACGTCTAGCTGCAGCGGATTGGGCAGCGCGAGATCAAACAGGATGCGGTCATCGGCAATTGAATTATCGACGGCGTCGCGCAGCGTGCAGCTGGCATCGCAGGTGCCGTCACCGGCATCGCTGGTGTCGGTGACGATCCAGTCAGCAGCCCGGGCTGGCGACGCCACCAGGCAGCAAGCGAGCAGCATTTGGCGAAGCGCAGTCGGCATGAGTCGTCCTCAACGGTAGTCGCGCCATCCTGACAGATACTCCCCAGGACCGCAGATGCAGTGTTGCCGTGCCCCGGAGATATCCACTCGTTGCGCATAGCGCGTGCGACTCCTCGGGTTTGCTGCGTGGTGAAGTCGGCAAGAAAGTGGGTCTTCGCGGATCAGTGCGGGTCCAAGCGAGGGTTTTCAGGTAGTGGTGGCAGGGAGCAGGTGCCCCTTATTCGAAGCCGTCGTAGTACAGGGTATCGGGGTCAGGAAGCGTGGTGGTGCTGAGGCAACCGGGTGTGTGTGCGGCGATCAGGCCGGTCAACTTGCTGATCTGCACCGGATGGAATTCGCGGATGCGGTTCATGCCACCTGAACCGCAGACCGAGGTATCGGAGCAACCACTGCTCATCATCAATCCTGCACCGGCACTCGGGCAGCTTATGGGACCATCGCTACTGCTGTAGCAGGCCACCGATGGTGTCGAGCCGCCGCCGTAACGGCAGGTGTCGATTGGCTGCAAGCCGGCATCACCGGGATTGCTGTCCGTGCAATTGTTGTGCTCGGCCCCCAGCTGGTGACCAAGTTCGTGACCGAACAGCTCGGCTGCGGTGCCGCCGCTGAAACTGTTGCCGGCCACATACAGGTTCACGCCGTAACTGCCGCGTGTGACTGTGCCGATGCCACCGATGGTGATGTCCGTTCCCATTTCACAGTACTGGTCTGTCCAGGACACGCCGGTCGGATTGCCGCTGCTCAAGCGGCCGGAAATCAGCGTGGCGAAGTCGCGATCGATGCCCGTGTGGCTGTTCCGCCAGTGGTCGCCGAACTGGAACATCAGTTCCGCAGCCCCGGAAGGCATCGCCGTGCAAGGGTTGGAACCCGTGCAGTAGGGATCGGTCGAGGTGTGGTAGATCACCGGCGTGGCCATCACCAGTTGCAGTGCCAGGTCGCGCTGGTAGAACAGGTTGGTGGCCATGAACATCTGTTGCAGCCAGTTCAGGGCATTGGCGGTGCTGTTGCTGAAATGCCCGCTCATCATCGCGAAGTCGACTTCGATGGCGACTTTCGCCTGATGGCCCGGCACACCACCCTTCGCGATCAGGGGCGTCGTCGTCGGCGGCAGCTTCAATGGACGGAACGCAGGTTGTTCGAGGCCATCCACTTCGCAATTGACGGGTGATTGCTCGAGCGCTTCAGCGACCAGATGTAGCCCTGACGCCCCGCTCGTGCGGACACGCAGTTGCTGCAGGCCGTTCTGGTCGTCCAGAAATCCGAAGGCGAAGTGGCCATCGGCCTCGAACGCCAGCGCGATCTGCTGCGCGCCACGCTCGCTGATCAGGAAGCGACGTTTCGCGAGGTGGCCTTCCGGGTCATCGGACAGTTTTTGCTCGCCGGACTGCAGGCGGATGGCGTGGAAGCGCCATGGCGAGACGCTGGACTTCTGCTGCACGGTGACCGCCGCCTTTCCCGGCGTCAGTCCGGTCAGGGCCGCAACATCCTGCGCTGACAACGAAAGCACCGGCTGCCGGTGGTCCTTCGCCGTCGCCAGCGATGCGGTCGACGCCAGCAGCAGGAAACCGATGCACCAAAAGGCGCGACCTATTGCGGATGTCTCCATGCTGCTCCCCTGACCATGGCGTGATGCATCGGTAAAGAGTACGCCGTCGCCGGCCGGGCAGCAAAAGTGCACAGAACGCCAGATCACTGCCCGCGCCGTTGGCAGTGATAGCCCGCCGGCGACCAGCTATCACGGTGCCACCAGCGCCGACCTCAAGGTGGCGCATTGCGCTACCCGGAGTTGCCAGTGAACGCGCGGGCAGCTTGCGCCGCCAGGTGCGGTGGCGGGTCTGGCTGGCGGCACCTGCCGGGGCTGGGCCTCGCACTGGGCGGCTTGCTGCCGATCGGCCTGACCAGCGCACAGACCGCGGTCGAGCGCCACGTCGTGGCCGGCGGCGGTAGCTGCAGCGGCGGCGTGTACCAGATCCGCGGCAGCATCGGCCAGTCCGATGCCGAGCCCCTGCAGCCGTCCAGAGGCTATCCCGACGGCTTCATGCGTGACGGCAATGAAACCCGCCCTGACGCGCCATCGGGGCCGCTCGAAGCCGCTCCTGCAACCTGGATCGCGCCCACGACGAGGCCCGCAATGCGCGGGCCACGTCGTTATTGTGTCCGTCGTTCAGACGGCTGACGGCGGGCTCACCGATAGCCGAATCTCGGCGGATCCGGCACAAACCCCGCCGGGAACGGATTCGGCTCGCGATAGCGCGGGCCACGCGGCGACGGGATGATGCCGAGGGCAACCAGATTGCGCTGGCTGTCGTAGCGCAGGCTGATCACCTGTGCCGGACTGGAACTGGCGCGTTCAAAGGTCACCTGACGGGCACGGTCGTATTCGCGCTGGCCGTGGCCGGTGCCGATCGGTGCGCCGACGCTCGGGGCGCGGGCGTAGCCATCGCGGCGATCCGCCGAGCCGAGCTGACGCTTCTCCATGCCAGCGGACGGCGCGGCCTCCTCGGCTTCAGCCTTGCCACGATCGCGGATGTCGCCGTAGCCGCTGTCATCGCGCTCGTTGCGCTGGGCGATCTCGTCGCGGTCGCGGCCGAACCAGCCGAACGGACGCCAGGCTTGGCGCTCGCGGAACACGGCGACACCGATCACGCCGACGTTGCCCGGGCGGCCGGTGCGCGCGGCGTAGCTGTCGCCGAGCGAGGTGAACTCGAAAGCGGCGACTTCGCTCATGCTCTTGCGCCAGCCGTCAATGTCCTGCGTTTGCCATGGCGACAGCACGTAGCCGCCCTGGTCGGGACTGGCGGTCTGGCCGCTCAGCACGTTGACGCCGTCCACCGACACCACGGCCAGCAGGCGCTCGCCGGTGAGGTTGCGCAGGCGGATGCTGTAGCGATGGCCGGGCGTGCCGGGAACGAAAGCCTGCTCGCCGTCCCAGTAGACCGGCAGCACGCGGCCGGTGTCGCGATCCACGGCGTTGAGGTCGACCAGCGCGCGGGTGCGCGCCGACAGCGGGGCGCTGAGCAGCAGCGCGGTGACGATCAGGGT
>JAGRJX010000135.1:1484-8376 GCA_020442545.1 Lysobacterales bacterium | reverse complement strand
CGCCGACGGTTTCGGCTTCGAGGAGACCGCCGACCAACAGGCCGCGATCGACGCCGTGGTCGAGGCCATGAAGGCCGGCCGGCCGATGGACCGGCTGGTGGGCGGCGACGTCGGCTTCGGCAAGACCGAAGTCGCCGTACGCGCCGCCTTCGCCGCCGCCATGGCCGGCAAGCAGGTCGCTGTGCTGGTGCCAACCACCCTGCTGGCCCAGCAGCACTACCAGAACTTCCGCGACCGCTTCGCCGACTGGCCGGTTCGCGTCGACGTGCTGTCGCGCTTCAAGTCGGCCAGGGACAACCGCGCGGAGCTGGATCGCGTCGAGCGCGGCGAGATCGACGTCATCGTCGGCACGCATCGCCTGCTGCAGGAGGACGTGAAGTTCAAGGACCTCGGCCTCGTCATCGTCGACGAAGAGCAGCGCTTCGGCGTGCGCCAGAAGGAGCGCCTGAAGGCGCTACGCGCGGAAGTGCATCTGCTGACGCTGACCGCCACGCCGATCCCGCGCACGCTGAACATGTCGATGGCCGGCCTGCGCGACCTGTCGCTGATCGCCACGCCGCCGCAAAACCGCGTCGCGGTGAAGACCTTCATCACGCCCTGGGATGCCTCGCAACTGCGCGAAGCTTTCCAGCGCGAACTGGCGCGCGGCGGGCAGATCTACTTCCTGCACAACCAGGTCGAATCCATCGAGCGTCGCGCGCGCGAGCTGGCCGAACTGGTGCCGGAAGCGCGCATCCGCATCGGCCACGGCCAGATGCCGGAACGCGAGCTGGAGCAGGTGATGCTCGACTTCCACCGCCAGCGCTTCAATGTGCTGGTAGCGACGACGATCATCGAATCCGGCATCGACATCCCCAACGCCAACACCATCATCATCGACCGCGCCGACCGCTTTGGCCTGGCGCAGTTGCACCAGCTTCGCGGCCGCGTCGGTCGCAGCCATCACCGTGCCTATGCCTACCTGCTGATTCCTGAGGGCAAGGCGATGACAGCCGATGCCAGAAAGCGTCTCGAAGCGATTGCATCACTGGAAGAACTCGGCGCCGGCTTCACCCTGGCCACACACGACCTCGAAATCCGTGGTGCCGGCGAACTGCTCGGCGAGGAACAGAGCGGCCAGATCACCGAAGTCGGTTTCTCGCTGTACACCGAACTGCTGGAGCGCGCGGTGAAGAGCATCCGCGACGGCAAGCTGCCCGATCTCGACGCTGACAGCCATCACGGCGCTACCGTCGAGCTGCATATCCCGGCGCTGATTCCCGACAACTACCTACCCGACGTGCACACGCGCCTGACGCTGTACAAGCGCATCGCCAACGCCCGCAGCACCGACGACCTGCGCGACCTGCAGGTGGAGATGATCGACCGCTTCGGCCTGCTGCCCGATCCGCTGAAGAACCTGTTCGCGATGACCGCGCTCAAGCTCGAAGCCACCGCCATCGGCATCACCAAGATCGACCTTGGTGCCAACGGCGGGCGTATCAACTTCAGCGCCAGGCCGAACATTGATCCACTGACCGTGATCCGCCTCGTGCAGACCCAACCCAACGTCTACCGCATGGACGGTCCCGGCTCGCTGCGGATCAAACGCGAACTCTGGGACGCCGACGCCCGTTTCGTCCTGACCCGTGAGCTGCTGGATCGTTTCCGCGGGAAAGCCGCACCATGACCACGAATGCGGGAAGTTGCGACTTGATCAGAGCGGTGTGCCGGGTGCTGCGCCATTGCCGCGCGCGCGACCGACTCTCGCGACTCACCACCGTCGCCAGTGCGCCATGATTGAATGATGGACGGCCAGCCGCCCACGGTCAGCATCACCCCTCAAGCACTCCAGGAGATTCCCGATGCCACCACGCCGTTTCCGAATCCTTGCTCCGGCCCTTGTGATCACGGTCCTGGCAGGTGTTCTTCTCTACTGGATCACGGCAGGGGAGCGCACACCGACCGCCATAGGTATTGATCTGGATGACGCCGGCGTTTCCTCAACCCCGCTCGAGGTACCGGCAAGCGACGCCAACCGAGAAGCGACGGCCGGTGCGAACCGTTTCGCACGGCGCACGACCGTTGCTGCCACACCCGGCACGCTCGACGACAGCTCACTGCCGCCCATGCCGCCGGTCGATACACCCCTGGTCGAAGTGATCGGCGATCTTCGAAAGCGCGCCGAAGCAGGCGAACCGGAAGCAACCTGCCGGCTGCTGCTCGACACCAGTGCGTGCATGGAGCACCAGAACTGGATCCGCCAACGCAGGATGTGGACCGAACGAGCCACCCATACCGACAGCGAAGGCATGCGAGACCGGATGATCGACGTGGTCGCTGCAAACGATGAAGCATCCGAGCGCTTGAGCGCCCTTTGCGAGGGTGTCGAAGCGGTTGATTTCGACGACATGGAGCGCCTGCTGTTCCAGGCCCTGCCCCGCATGAGCAACCGGCAGCGACTGCTGTTCACCATGTCCCGGGAAGACGGCAGCCTGATCCGGCTACCACGCACCTTTAACGGCGGACCGCCGCGCAGCGTAAGCGGCGGGATCCTCTCTCAATACCACGCCGACAACGACATCGATGCTCTGGAGCAGGGCATTCGCGAAGCCGATCCACTGGCCCTGGAAGGCATGCTCCTGCTGCACATGCCCATGTCCTTCGCCAAGAAAATGTTTGATCTCCGCGAAGCGTTGCCGGACCCCATCCGGTTTTCCGGCTACGCGATGATGATGCAACAACTGTATGGCCCGGAATCGCTTGGCGACGCCGCCACCACCGCGCTGAGCCTGTCCCTCGCGCACATGGATGCCGACACCCGCGAAACGCTGATGCAACAGGTCGCCACGGAAGTAGCTCGCTGGCGGCAGGTCAGTCTGGCCAACCCGAAGAAACTCCCCGACAACGAAAGCCTGCGCAGCGGATCGCTTTGCGGTGGCTGAGAGAATTTCAAGACGCCCTTGACCGGGCAATGGTGCCGAAGGTGGGACTCGAACCCACACTCTGTCGCCAGAAACGGATTTTGAGTCCGTCGCGTCTACCAGTTCCGCCACTTCGGCGCGGGGCGCGAAGTATAGCGGGTTGATCACGACTTGGGCATCCGACGGAACTATCGGCATCTTCAGGACGCGGTCAACCGGGCGTAGACTGCGCACCTTGCAGCATTCCGGTCACACGTTCGGAGGAGCCGAACGCCGACGGGTGATTCCTGCGCGCCGAGTCAGGTTTCAGAATGCCGGGCGTCAACGAGCTGACCGCTACAGCGAACACCGCGCCGGTCACAGTTTCCGCCCCGCTACGTCCGGGATGCATCTTCAAGGGAGAACAACCATGTCACCACTATCCACTCTGCTCGCCGTCTTTGTCGAGCCGGCAAAGGCCATGCAGGCCGTTCGCGAGCGCTCCATGGCCTGGTTTCCGCTGCTGCTGCTGGTTGGCGGCACCGCCATCGTCTGGGTCTGGTACTACCAGATCGTCGATATCGCCTGGCTGCAGGACCAGATGCTGTCTGCCGGCGGCCAGAAACTGTCGCCCGAACAGATCGCCGCCTCCAAGAGCTTCATGACCCGCGGCTTTCTGATAGGCAGCACCATTGTCAGCGTGGCCATCATGCTGCCGTTGATCATGTTGATCAGCGCGGTCTACTACCTGCTTGCGGCGAAGGTCGTCGGCAGCGATATCGGTTTTGGCAAATGGTTTGCCTTCGCGGTCTGGACTTCCGTACCGGCGCTGCTGCTGGTTCCGGCCGGCATCATCAAGATCCTGACGAGCAGCAACGGTCAGTTGACCCAGCAGGCGGTCAACCCGCTATCACTGAATGAACTGCTGTTCCATCTGCCGGTGTCCAGCCCCTGGGCCGGACTCGCCAACGCCATCCACATTCCGTCGATCTGGGCGGCCGTAGTGGCGATCATCGGCTACAAGCTGTGGACCGGGAAGAGCACCGTCACCAGTGCCATCGTCGTGCTGCTGCCGCTGGTCGTGATCTACGGCGGCTGGGCCGCCTTCGCCTTCCTGCACAACGCCGCCTGATCGCGAAACCCTCAGGAGTCTGGAATGAACAAACGCTGGATCGGAATCGGCGCCGTCGCGCTGGTGCTTGCCCTGCCCTTCGTGTTTGGCGGCGGCGCGGGGGGCGATGCCAAGGAGGTATCGGTGGAGCGCGTGACTCAGCGCCAGGTGCGCGCGTCGATTCTGGCATCGGGCAACCTGGTGTTTCGCGAGCAGGCGCAGCTGTCACCGGAAGTGATCGGCAAGGTCAGCGAGATCCTGGTCGAGGAAGGTGATCTGGTCGAGAAAGGCCAGGTCGTCATGCGCCTCGACGAGCAGGTATTCCGCGCCGAAGTCGACCAGCAGGAAGCCAATGTCCGCCAGCAGCGGATCAACATCGACCGGCAGAAGCTGAACCTCGATACCCAGCGGCGGCAATGGAAGCGCAGCGAGGAACTGCACGCACGCGGCCTGCTCGACGACAACAGTTTCGACAACGCCCGCCACGCCTTCGAGCTGGCCGAAGTCGACCTGCGTGCCAGCCGCGAGGGACTGCGACAGGCAGAAGCCATGCTGAGCCAGGCGCGCGAGCGCCTCGCCAAGACCGAGATCCGCGCGCCGATCAGTGGCACGGTCATTGCCGTGGACATCGAGGTCGGCGAAACCGCCGTATCCAGCGCCACCAGCATTGCCGGTTCGGCACTGATGACCATCGCGGATACCGATACGCTAATGACCGAGATCAACGTCGATGAGGCGGACATCGCCAAGATCAGCGAGGGCCAGCCGGTATCGGTTTACGCCGCCGCCTTCCCCGACACCGCCATCGACGGCAAGGTTCGCAGGATCCCGCTGGCGCCGCGCAATGGCGGCACCGGGGGCAGCAGTTCGCTGGCGCGCGACTACTCGGTGGAGGTCGCTCTGGTCGACACCAAGGGACTGGCGCTGCGGCCGGGCATGACCTGCCGCGCCGAGATCTTCACCGCAAGTGCCGCAGCAACCCTGGCCGTGCCGGTGCAGGCGGTGTTCAGCAACAATGAGGCCAGCGCCGACGTGGCACCCGGAAAGGGCGACGTCGACATCGAACACCACCTTTTCGTGGAGCAGGACGGCAAGGCCGAACGCCGCGCGGTTGAGGTCGGCCTGTCCGACGACAGCTACCAGGAGATCACCAGCGGACTCGCGCAGGGCGAGCGGGTGATCACCGGGCCGTACAAGGTGCTGCGACACCTGAAGGATGGCGAAGCCGTCGAGGTAAAGGCCAGCGCGGACAAGACCGACGAGGGGAAAGCCGTCGACGCGAAGGACGCTCGGTGAGCACGCCGCCTTTGCTGCGCCTTGACGGCATCACCAAGGCCTACGTGATGGGCAGCGAAACCGTGCATGCGCTGCGCGGCATCGATCTGGACATTGCGCGCAACGAGAGCATTGCCTTCATCGGCTCATCCGGTTCGGGGAAGTCCACGCTGATGAACATCCTGGGCTGCCTCGACAGTCCGAGCAGCGGCCAGTACTGGCTTAACGGCCGCGACGTGGCCACGCTGAGCGAAGACGAACTCGCGGAAACACGCAACCGCGAGATCGGCTTCGTGTTCCAGAGCTTCAACCTGCTGCCGCGGGCCAGCGCGCTCAACAACGTGATGCACCCGCTGATCTATCGTGGCGTGCGGCCGGCGGAGCGACAGCGTCGTGCGCGCGAAGCTCTCGATCGCGTCGGCCTCGGCAACCGCGTCGATCACCTGCCGAACCAGCTCTCCGGCGGCCAGCGCCAGCGCGTGGCAGTGGCGCGCGCGCTGGTTGGCGAGCCATCGATCCTGCTCGCCGATGAGCCCACCGGCAACCTTGATTCTGCCACCAGCGAAGAGATCATGGCGCTGTTCGATCAGCTGCATCGCGACGGCCAGACCGTGGTGCTGGTAACCCACGAACCGGATATCGCCGAGCACTGCCAGCGCGTGGTGCGCCTGTCCGACGGCAAAATCATCAGCGACGTACGCCACGAACCGAAGAAGGCACCCGGCCATGTACAGCCTGCTTGAATCGCTGCGTTCGGCGCTGCAGAGCATCCGTGCGCACACCATGCGCAGCTTCCTGACCACGCTCGGCATCATCATCGGCGTAGCGTCGGTCATTGCCGTGGTGTCGCTGATCCAGGGCCTCAGCTACTCGATCACCAGCAAGTTCGAGGGCCTTGGCAGCAACAGCCTGACCCTGCGCTCGGAAACCCCGTTCAGCGAAGCCATCCAGGGCAAGCGCAATCGACTGACGTTGCGGGACTTCGAGGCGATCATCCACCACATTGATGACATCAGCGACGTGACGCCGATGTTCCAGACCGGCGGCGACTTCGGCGGCACCATCCGCTACCGCGCGCAGTCGACCGTCAGCCGCGTGCTGGCAACGCGCCGCAACTTCCAGGATTCACGACAAATCTACACCGAGCTTGGCCGCTTCATCACCGATGCCGATGATCGATCACGGCGCCGCGTGGTGGTGATCGGCAGCAAGCTGCGCGAGAACCTGGAACTGCCGGAAGACCCGGTCGGCGAGTTCATCGAACTGGGCGGCGAGTGGTTCAAGATCGTCGGCATGACCGAAACCCGCGGCGACATGTTCGGCTTCAGTCAGGACGACTACGCGGTCATCCCATTCGGCACCGGCATGGCCTTGTCCGACGATCCATTGCGGCAGGACATCCAGATCAGCTTCAACGTCACCGACGTGGCGCAGATCGACGCCGTGCGCGACCGCATCACCGGCCTGCTGCGACAGTTGCACAAGCTGAAGCCGGGGCAGCCCGACGATTTCACGGTCGAAACCGCCAGCCAGCTCACGGAGACCTTCTCCAGCGTGATCAGCAGCGTTACCGTGGTGCTGGGCGGCATCGTCGGCGTGTCGCTGCTGGTGGGCGGCATCGGCA
>JAGRJX010000135.1:0-1418 GCA_020442545.1 Lysobacterales bacterium | reverse complement strand
ACATCCTGCTGCAGTTCCTGATCGAGGCGACAGTGCTCTCGCTGCTGGGTGGCGCCATCGGCGTGGTCATCGGCTACGGACTCGGCTTTGGCGTCGCCAAGCTGATCCCGGGCTTCCCCGATGCCGTGGTGCCGTGGTGGGCCGTCGCTGTGGCCTTTGGCTTCTCGACGCTGGTCGGCGTGGTGTTTGGACTGATGCCGGCCGCGAAGGCGGCAAGGCTCGACCCGATCGAAGCACTTCGTTACGAGTGACACGTGCCGCGATGGCACCGCATCCGACGGCACCATGCGAAAGCGGTCACGCCGTCGCCAGGCCGCGCAGCCGTTCCAGAACCTCCCGGCATTGCGCATGGTTCGGCGAGTTCATGGACCACTTGTGCATCTCGTCGACAAACTTCCCGAGAATGTCGGGCAACTCGAGCTCGCGAGCGATCCGGATCTCGCAATTCGCGGTCACGCTGTCGTCCAGCCCGGTGCAGGCCCAGGCGCAGGTGAGGTGCGGCTGGTAGTAGTTGGGTGTGCGCTCGATGGCTTGCCGAGCGGCAGGCAGAGCGTTGGCGTAGTCCAGCATGAACAGATGACCGGTTGCACGATAGGTGGCCCACAGTCCGAAGCGCGGGTGGTGTGGTGCGCGCTGCTCGGCCGTTTCGATCAGGTCGATGCCGGTCGAATCGGCATGCCGCAAGCAGCGCTGCCAGCCGAGCACGGCCAGCGCGTGCGCATCATTCGGATTGTGCTGGGTGGCAAATTCCAGATGCCCGATGGCCACGTCCGGACGATGCAACATGGTCGCCACCACGCCGGCGGCAGCGCGCACATCCGGATCATTCGGTGCGTTCGTCAGGGCCCGGGAAATCAGCGCATCAGCCTGCGCCATCGTCGCGGCCGGGTCTTCGGCCCACTGGCTGACGACGTTCTGGCTCAACTGCACCGCCAGCGCCGCACGGGTGATCGGGTCATGCGGCTCGATGGCAAGCGCCTCCTGCAGCAGGGTGACGATTTGCCGCGCGCTGTCGGGCCCGTAGTTGAAGCGCAAGGCCTCGGCCGCCTGCACGCGTTCATAGGCCGAGATTTCGAACCGCCCACTGCGACGCACGCGCGCCGGTTGCGTGGTGTTGACCTTGGCGCTGATCGCGGTGGTGATGCTGCACACCGCATCCTCCTGCACATCGAAGAAGCGATCAATGGCGGCCTCGAATTTTTCCGCCCACAACAGCACATCGTCATCGGCGTCGCACAGTTCGACGCGTATGCGCACCAGGTCTCCGCAACGCGCCAGGCTGGCGGTGACGATAAAGCGCGCATGCAAGGCCGTGCCCGCCTCCGTCGCATTGTGCGCTTCGGCAGCCAGGTGCACCGCGGAACTGTACGGCGTCACGCGCAACCGCGGCGTGCGCGCCAGCAGCATGGTCAGGTCGC
>JAGRJX010000134.1 GCA_020442545.1 Lysobacterales bacterium | reverse complement strand
GGCGGCTCGCACCTTTCCCCTCGTCATTGCGGATGTCCGCCTGGATTTCATGTGCATTGGACATTGTCGTTACCACTTCTCTTCAGTGTTGAACCGCCTTGCGGCGGTGATTCGACTCTCCCGCGACCAGGAGAGTCATTGGAAACCTTGTCCGGGAAACCTGTCCCGGTGCCGACTCAGTCGACGTAAAGCGAACTGACCGACTCGCCGAATGCCATGCGGCGGATCGTCTCGGCCAGCAGCTCGGCCACGCTGAGCTGGCGGATATTGCTGCAATTCCGGGCCGCATCGCTGAGTGGGATGGTGTCGGTCACCACCAGCTCATCCAGCGCCGAACCGCTGATGTTGGCCACCGCAGGCCCGGACAACACCGGATGCGTGCAGTAGGCAACCACGCGCCTGGCGCCGCGATCCTTCAGCGCCGCCGCCGCCGCACACAAGGTGCCGGCGGTATCGACGATGTCATCGACCAGCACACAGGCCTTGCCGTCGACATCACCGATGATGTTCATCACCGTGGCTTCGTTGGCACGCGGGCGGCGCTTGTCGATGATCGCGAGATCCGCGTCATCAAGGCGCTTGGCAATGGCCCGTGCGCGAACCACGCCACCCACGTCCGGACTGACCACGATCAGCTCGTCCGAACCGCGACTACGCCAGACATCGGCCAGCAGCAGCGGCGAGGCGTACACGTTGTCCACCGGGATGTCGAAAAAGCCCTGGATCTGGTCGGCATGCAGATCCACCGTCAACACCCGGCCGGTGCCCACGGAACCGAACATCTTCGCGGCGACCTTGGCGGTGATCGGCACCCGCGCGGATCGCGGGCGGCGATCCTGCCGGGCGTAGCCGAAGTACGGCACCACGGCTGTCACCGACTGGGCTGATGCACGCTTCAGCGCGTCGATCAGCACCAGCAATTCCATGAAGTTTTCCGCGGTCGGTGCGCAGGTCGGCTGGATCACGAAGACGTCCTGACCGCGGACGTTCTCCTCGATCTCGACCTGCACTTCGCCATCGGAAAAGCGCCCGACCAGGGCCTTGCCCGGGCGGATGCCCAACTCCCGACACACCGCCTGGGCCAGAGGCCGATTGGCGTTGCCGTTGAATACCATCAAGCCGTCTGTGTTCACGTCCCGCATCCGTGGCCAACAGGTGATTGGGCATTACGGCGCCTCGGGCGTGCCCGGTCGCCGGACCGTCGCGATCGTCATCGTCGCGCCGGTCGTCATTGCTCCGGGCCTGAAACCGACCCGGTCCGTGTCTCGCGCCGCATGGCGTCGCGTCGTCACAGAAAGTGCCGCCAAACCCGCTAATCTGGCTGGGGCGGCAGGATGACTCGGGCTTCCTGCCCTCGGCCCTTCGGGCCAGCGGCTGCGCCGCTGCTCCGATCCGCTCCGGGCGGATCGGTCGAACCTGAGGTTCTCATCCTTCCGCCCGGATTCGCTCCAGCTTGCTACTTTCACCAACCGACGCACTGTCTCCAGGGCTCCGGCAATCTGGCTGGGGCGGCAGGATTCGAACCTGCGAATGCCGGGATCAAAACCCGGTGCCTTACCGCTTGGCGACGCCCCAAGATTCGATGCTGCTCGCAGCCATTCAGCCGCCCGTTTCCAGTTTCCCGTACAGCGGCGAGCGGTTGAGGCCGCGCGCCACCACACCACGAATTCCTCTCGGGAGCGCCTGACGCGCGTCTTCGGCCGCTTCCCGATCCCTGAAGACCATGAAACTGCCGCCGCCGGTGCCGGTCAGCCGAGGCCGACCGAACGACCGCATCGCGTCAAAAAGCGCGGCAAGCTGCGGATACCGGCGCAATACCAGCGGTTCGAAAGCATTCTCCTGCCCTTCGAAGTCGCTGCCGTCGAGAAAGCCGCTTATTTTCAGGGCCGGTGAATCGCGTGTCAATTCGGGATCGCCGAACAGTTCAGCTGTCGCCAGGTGAATGCCGGCATCAATCAGCAGGAACCAGCGTGCCGGCAAAGACAGCGGCGTGAGCTGCTCTCCCACCCCCTCGGCAAACGCGCTATGGCCGGCCACGAACACCGGAACGTCTGCACCCAACTGCAGGCCCAGCAGCGCCAGCTCCGCCACGGGCAGGCCGGTCCGCCACAAGTGATTGAGCGCCACCAGCACGGTTGCCGCGTCCGAACTGCCGCCACCGAAGCCGCCGCCCGGCGGGATGCGCTTGTCAACGCGAATATCAACGCCCTGCACCGTCGAACTTGTCGACTGCAGCAGACGAGCGGCGCGAACCACCAGATCATCCTCACCGGCAACGCCGTAGTCGACAGCGCCGTCGGCTCGGGTAACGACGCCATCTGCGCGCGGCCGCAGCGCGATCTCGTCACCCCAGTCCAGCAGCTGGAACACCGTCTGCAGCCGGTGATAGCCATCGTCACGGCGACCCACGATGTGCAGGAAGCGGTTGACTTTTGCCGGCGCCGGCCAGCAGCTCCAGGCCTCAGTCGGCGTTGTCATGATCCCGCCAGTGGTCGATTACCACCCGAACCCGATCCTGGCCACCCGGCACGTCGCGTTCGGCAAAAACGCGCCGCGGCAGGTCGGCGGGCGCGGTCGAGTGCCAGTCCGGAAAGCGAATCACCCAGCCGTGCTGATGCAGCTCCAGCGGCCGCCCCGATTCGTCGATCCGGGCTTCGTCCACCGGCCCCGCCGCGGCCAGACCGCGCAGCCAGTTCGCCAGGGCCGCCATCGGCAGGTCAAACCCGAACTGCCCGGCGAGCAGTTCGTCGGCGCTTTCGGCGTGTCGCCCGCCATCATCCAGGCCTTCAAGGCGCGCACCCGACGGATCGACGATCAGTCGCCAGCTCTGCCGCGAAACCGGCGCGCTCAGGCGGATGTCGATGGCATCGCCGTCCTGGGTCCAGTCGATGCGGCCGCTGCCGCTGTCCTCGGGGCTGGCGAAGGCGATGCGGCCACTGAAAGACCACTCCCGCATCGGCTCCAGCGACGCACGGCGCGCGCGATACGCGGCCGAGGCGGTGCCGGCCGCCGCCTCATCGACGGTCGGCAGCTCCGGCGGCCGCGTGGTCAGGCGCGCGCAGCCGGAAAGCACCAGCAGCAGGCCAAGAAACAGCGTCCGCTTCAGCACCACGGACAACGCATCGCCGACCCTTACCGGTCGATGCGGGCTCATGCGTCAAGCCGCTGCATGGTGTCCTTCAACACCACGTTCTCGGGGTCCAGGTCCAGGCCGCGCTGCCAGATGGCCCGCGCCTGTTCGCGCTGACCGCTGTGCCAGAGCACTTCTCCCAGATGCGCGGCCACTTCCGGATCGGGCTGCAGCTCGAACGCCTTGCGAAGCTGGACAAGCGCCTCGCTGGCGTTGCCCATCCGGTACATGACCCAGCCAAGGCTGTCGACGATGGCCGGCGTCTCCGGCTCGATCTCCAGCGCGCGGCGGATATAGCCCAGAGCCTCCTCGAAGCGCTCGGTACGGTCCGCCAGCGTGTAGCCCAGCGCGTTGAGTGCGTTGGCGTCCTGCGGATTGATTGCCACCAGTCGCCGGAGGTCCGCCTCGGCCTCATCCAGCTGGTCCAGGTGCTCGTGGGTCAGCGCCCGTGCATACAGCAGTTGCGGGTCGTCCTCGAAAACAAGCAGGCCGCGGCTGTAGGTGTCGACGGCGTCCTGGTCGCGCTGGTGCTTGCGCTGCAGCTCGGCCTGCAGCAGGTAGCTGTCGAGCACGGACTGGCCGTCCTCCCTTTCTGCGACCTGCAGTTCGCGCAGCCGCTGTTCTGCCTCGTCGGTGCGGCCCAGCGCGTCGAGCTGGACGGCGATGCGCAGTTCGGCCTCGCCACGTCGCGTCTGATCGCGAACGCCTTCGTACCAGTCCATGGCTTCCTGCGGACGCTTCAGCAACTCGCCCAGTTGGCCGAGCAGAAAGCGATGCGCGTCGTCGAGCTGCGACGGATCCTCGGCAACGACCGCCTTGATCTCGTCGTACAGCACGAGCATGCCGGCTTCGTCGTGGGCGCGTGCCAGGTAGGCAACCCGGCCGGTGCGGATGATGGCGTTTTGCGGGCCCTTGGCCAGGATCGCCGCAGCCGCAGCGGGGTCGCCCTGGGTGTTCAACTCGGTGGCGGCGGTCATCCGCAGGCGGGTGTCCGCCGGCTCCAGCGCCAGCGCCTTGTCGACCGCAGCGCGGGCGGCGACAAGGTTGCCGGCACGGCGCTGGCGGTCGGCCTGCCACAACCACACGCGCGCGCGATCGGGAAACCGCTGCATGGCAGCGTCGGCCATGCGATCCGACAACGCATCGTCACCCAGATCACGCGCCAGACTGCCGAAGCCATACCAGGCATCCGGCACGGCCGGCAGCGCGCCCGCATCAAACAGATCGCCCAGTACCGACGCGCTCAGGTCGCGCGCGTCGGTCTGCGCCAGGGCCTGCAGCGCCTGCTGCCAGTGGCTGCCATCGTCCGCTGCCAGCAGCTTGCTGAAGCTGCCTGCCGCCGCATCGCGCTCGCCGAGCCGGAGGGCCAGATTGGCTTCCAGTGGAAGCCGCTCGACGGACTCAGGCTGCAAGGCTGCCCATCGCGCCAGCGCCTGCTGCGCCACCTCCGGCTCGCCGGCAGCCAGAGCCACCCGGGCGGCACGCTCGGCCAGCGCGGGATCGGCGGAGGATCGGGCAGCATCGAGGTAGCCCGCCGCGGCGCTGGCCGTCTCACCACCCTGCAGATCGAACTCCGCACTCAGCAGCGACACCAGGCTGTCCTCGGCAGTGTCTTCTGCCGTCCGGGCATCCGCTTCTGCCGCCCAGGCAACGGGTGCTGCGACGGCAAGCAGCAGGATCATGATCAGCAGCGAAGCGGTTCGACAAGGCATAATGCGCATTGATTTCAGGACTTTCGGCGGGGACGGTTGTCGACTGGGACAGGGCAAGAACCCTGCGGTTCCCAGTTTATCAGGCCGTTTCCCGCTCTACGGCCAGCCCCTGTAACGCCGCACTGCGGCGCCGCCCCGCCAACCGCCCTTCGCCGATGCCGCTGCTTGTAACCGGACTCAACCACCAGACCGCGCCCGTCGACCTGCGTGAACGGCTGGCCATCGATGCCGAGGCAAACGATGCCGCGCTGGCCGACCTGCTGGCGCGTCCCGGCGTGCGTGAGGCGGCGCTCCTGTCAACCTGCAACCGCACCGAAATCTATTGCCAGCTCGACGATGGCGAAGAAACAAGCGCCGGGCGCTGGCTGGCCGAACACCATGGCATCCAGCACGGCGATCTCGACGGGTACCTGTATCGCCATGTCGGCGATGATGCCGTGGCGCACCTGTTCCGCGTCGCCACCGGGCTCGATTCGCTGGTGCTGGGTGAGCCGCAGATCCTGGGGCAGGTCAAGGATGCCTACCAGCGCGCGCGACGCGGCGGCGGCCTGGGCATGGGCCTGGAGCGACTGTTCCAGCAGTGCTTTGCCACCGCCAAGCGCGTCCGCACCGACACCCGTATCGGCGCGCACCCGGTTTCCGTGGCGTTTGCGGCGGTCCGCCTTGCCGAGCAGGCTTTCACCGAAATCGACTCCGCGACGGTACTGCTGATCGGTGCCGGCGACACGGTCGAACTCGCCGCCAAGCACCTCAGGGATCGCCACGCACGACGCATCCTCATCGCCAATCGCACCTTGCCGCATGCGCAGGCGCTGGCCGGCCAGGTTGGCGGCTATGCCCTGCCGCTGGAAGCGCTGGAACAGCACCTTGCCGAAGCCGACATCGTGCTGTCGGCCACCGCCGCACGCGAAGCTGTGCTGACCCGCGCCATGCTGGAGCGCGCACTCAAGGCACGCCGCTGCCGGCCGATGCTGCTTCTCGACCTGGCGGTGCCGCGCGACATCGAAGCCAGTGCCGCGGCACTGGACGACGTCTATCTCTACGGCGTCGACGACCTCGAACAGGTGGTTGACGAAGGGCTGCGCTCGCGCCGCGAATCGGCGCGTCAGGCCGAGGCGATCATCGAGCTGGAGGTCGCTCACTTCATGGCCTGGTGGCGCGGTCGCGACAGCCACCATCTGCTGCGCAGACTTCGCGACGATGCCAACCGGCGACGCACCGACGCGCTGGACCATGCGCAACGCCAACTTGCCTCCGGACAGGATCCGGAAGCCGTCATGCAGACGCTTGCCCATCGGCTGACCAACAGCCTCCTGCATGCGCCGAGCGCGCGCCTGCGCGATGCTGCCCGCCGCGGCGACCGCGACCTGCTGCGGGCGGCCGAGCGGCTGTTCAGCAGCCAACAATCGGCGAAAGCCGACCCGGACAACGAAAACGACGAACACCACCATGCCCATCGCACCCAGCATCCGTCGCAAACTTGAGCTGCTGGCGGAGCGGCGTGAGGAAGTCGG
>JAGRJX010000133.1 GCA_020442545.1 Lysobacterales bacterium | reverse complement strand
ATCCTGCGCGCCTGGATGCGCATGGGCGCGATCAGCGGCGAACACCATCGCGGCGAATGGACCGATGTCGGCACACCGGAGCGGCTGGCGGCGATCAATCAGTCCTGAGCCGGCAGGAACTGCCTGAGAAACGGCACGGTAATCCGGCGCTGGGTGGCGAGGCTGGCCTGGTCGAGGCGTTCGAGCAGCGCGGTCAGCGACGTGAGGTCGCGGTCGAAACGGCGCAGCAGGTAGTCGATAACGGCATCGTCCAGTTGAAGGCCGCGGTTGTCGGCGCGGCGGCGCAGCAGTTCGCGGCGGCCGTCGTCGTCCAACGGTTTGAGGCTGAGCAGCGTGCACTGCTGCAGGCGCGAACGCAGGTCAGGCAGTGACAGCGGCAATGCGTGCGGCGTCTGCCGTGCCGCATAGAGAATGACACCACCGGCGGCGCGAGCGCGGTTGTGCAGGTCGAACAGGGCGACTTGGTCGTTGCGCCCAGCTTCCGGGTCCGACTCGGGCGCGATGCCGTCGAGGTCGTCGATGGCGATCAGGTCGGCCTGCTCCTGTGCGCCGATGACCGCATCGACCTGCCCGGCGAGATGCCGCAACGGCAGATAGACGCTGCGACGACCGGCCGCGTCGGCAGCGGCACAGGCGGCCAGCAGCAGATGCGTCTTGCCGCTGCCCTGTGGCCCCGACACCATGCACCAGTCATCGCGCTCACCGCTGGCGACATCGGCCAGCAGCGCGGCTTCGGCGCTGGCGCCAACGAAGGTGGCGAAGCGCTGGTCCGGTGGGAAGCGCAGGCTGAGCGGCAACTGGGGATGGTTCATGCGGTGCGGTCGGTATCCGACTCGTCTGTATCGTCTTCGTCGAAGGTCGCGCGTGGCGGCGATTCTGCAAATTGATCGGCCTTGACTGATCCAGCCTCCTTCACCGTCGAACCCTCACCCCAACTCACGCCGGTGGCAACCGGCGTTCGATCTCCCGGCGGGAGAGGGAGTTCATTGTCGGCCAGTTGTACCTCTTCGCCGGCGCGGTACAGCTCGCTGGCGCGGTAGCGCTCGTGCGCGTAGCGCAGCAGCACCATGACCACCGCCGCCACCGGCAGCGCAATCAGCACGCCGAGGAAGCCGAACAGCTGGCCGCCGGCGAGGATGGCGAAGATCACCGCCACCGGATGCAGGCCGATGCGGTCGCCGACCAGCCACGGCGTCAGCAGCATGCTCTCCAGCGTCTGGCCGACGCCGAACACCACCAGCACCAGGATCACGTGCGTCCAGTCGCCGTACTGCACCAGCGCGGCGATCAGGCCGGCACCGATGCCGACGATGGCGCCCAGATAGGGAATGAAGCTGACCAGCCCGGCCAGCATGCCGATCAGGAAGGCGAGGTCGATGCCCACCATCCACAGACCGAGGGAATACACGGTGGCAAGCGCCAGCATCACGCTGAGCTGACCGCGCAGAAAGCCGCCAAGCACCTCGTCGGATTGCCTGGCCAGGCTGCTGATGGTCGGCGCCACGCTGCGCGGCAGCAGCTCGTGGACGCGGGCGACCAGCGTGTCCCAGTCGCGCAGCAGGTAGAAGGTCACCACCGGTATCAGCGTGAGGTTGCCGATCCACGCCAGCAGCACCAAGCCCGATTTCGAGATACCGCCCAGCACGCTGGCGGCGATGCCACCGGCCTGCTGCCAGTGCTCCTGCAGCAGCGCGAACAGCTTGCCCGGTTCCAGGCTTTCCAGACTGAGACCGGTGCGCTGCTCCAGCCACGGCAGTGCGGTGTCGCGAAACCAGGCGACATAGCGCGGTGCCGAGTCCGCGAACCGCTCGATCTGGCTGCCCAGCAGCGGGATCAGCAGCAGTACCACGCCGACCATGGCCAGCGTCATCAGCGAGAACACCACGGTCACCGCCCAGGTGCGCGACAGGCCGTGCCTGCCCTTCCAGCCACGCTCGAGGCGATCCACAAGCGGATCGCCCAGATACGCCAGCAATGCGGAAACCACGAACGGCGTCAGCACCGGCGCCAGCCAGTAGAACACGGCGCCGACAAGGACGGTCAGCGCCAGCAATTGCCAGCGCAGGTGCATGGAAAGCGCCGCGGGTGTGGGATTGCCAGGTGTCGTCATGCGGGTCGCTCCGGCCAGTTCTGCCGCGCGAGGCGACTCCACTGAATGACGTAATGCGCGCCGCTCGCCGCGGTCAGGACAGCCGTGGCGAGCATCAACGGCTGGATGGCAACCTCGGGAGGCCACTGCCAGGCCAGCCGGGTCAACAGCGCCAGCACCAGAACAATCTGTATTGCAGTGGTCGCCTTGCTGACCAGGCTGGGCCGCGCATCCAGCGGCTTGACCAGGAAATGATAGGCGGTGGCGCCACCCAGGATCAGCAGGTCGCGGCCGACCACCAGCAGCGCCAGCCAGCCGGGCAATGCGCCGATGGTCCAAAGCGCGATCACGCAGGCATTGAGCAGCAGCTTGTCGGCGATCGGATCCAGCAGACCGCCCAGCCGTGTGCGCCAGTCGAACTGCTTGGCGAGAAGCCCATCGATGCCGTCGGAAGCACCGGCCAGCAACGCCAGCCAGAAGGCCGAGCGGTAGTCGGCCTCGTGCAGCAGCCACACCAGCGGCGCGACCAGCAGGATGCGCACGATGGTGATGACGTTGGGCAGCTGGCGCAGGTTCATTGCTGGAGGCGGAACCTCGCGTCCTGGTTGCCGTCGATGAGCGCTCCCTGAGGGAAGCTCGTGGGCACCGGTTCCCGGGGCAGAGCCTCGTCCACGTCGCCCAGGACATCGCCAAGCGCGACCATGTGACGGAGGCCATCGATACTGCCTGCCAGCTCCACGGCCAGCAGCAGGCGGGCGTCACGCGCCGCCAGGGGGGTCGCCCGACGTACCATGCCAAGACCACGCAGATAGCCAAGCGCACGCGAAAAATCCTCGGCGTCTTCGATACCGTCGATGGCGATCCGATAGCGCCCTGGCTCACCAACGAATACCGGTACGGCGTAACGTTTTGCGAGCGCATCCGCACTGCGATCAACGGCCGATGCCAGCAGGGTTGCCGGGTCGATGTTGCTGCCCTGCCAGCTGTCTGCTGCCTCGCCGCGTTCCCGAAGCTGCCAGGCGCTGCGCCATCCGTTGGCACCGCGCACCAGTTTCCCGATCAGCTGGACTCTTGCGGCGTAGCGCTGCGCCGCTGCATCCAGCCGATCGCCACGCTGCGACAGCACGTCATCCACCGACACCTGGGTGCGATCCTCGGCGTCCAGCAGGGGAAAGGTCAGGCTCAGGCCTCGACGCTCGGCAGCATCATTCAGTGGCGCCAGCGAAGCGGCCTGCGCACTGGAAACCAGTCGCGCGCCGCTGCCGTCATCGATGGCCAGCCACAGCAGCGGCGAAGGCCTTGGCGGCGCCCACAGCGGCAAACCGGTATCGGCCATCAGGGCATCAATACCGGCCTTGTCGAAGCCGGCAATCAGGTACAGCCGCTGCTGCATCTGCCCGCCGACGTTCTCCAGCGCCTGCCGGTAGCGGAACTGCTGCATCAGCAGGCGCGCGTCCGGCAGCCGGGCCCGTACCGCCGGCCGCTGCGGCGCATTGACATCACCGCTGAGCTTGATCAGCACCTGGGCCAGCGCCTGCGACAGCATCGCGCTACGCTCGCTGTCGCTTTGCGTGGTCACCGCGACCTCGCCTTCGTAGAGACTGCTCTGAGCCTGTGCCACGCCGGCTGTCGACAGGGCAAAAAGCAGGGAAAACAGCAACTTGATTGATCTCGGCCAACCGGGACGGCAGGATACGAAGCGCATCGGCAGCTTCCATGACGAATACATCCGACCATGTTGCCGAAGCCAACCGCCGGCGTCCATGACGAAACCGGGGCAAGCCGCCTGCCTGTTATCATTCGCGCCCCGCAAAGCGCCCTTCCCGAACCGCCAGGAAACCGCCGTGAGCAGCGACAAGACGCCCCTGACCTACCGCGACGCCGGTGTGGACATCGATGCCGGCAACGCGCTGGTCGAGCGCATCAAGCCGCTGGTGAAACGCAGCTTCCGGCCCGAGGTGATGGGCGGCCTTGGCGGCTTTGGTGCGCTGTTTGATCTGTCGAACAAGTACCGCGAGCCGGTGCTGGTCTCCGGCACCGACGGCGTCGGCACCAAGCTCAAACTCGCGCAGCAGCTGGATCGGCACGACGGCATCGGCATCGACCTGGTGGCCATGTGCGTCAACGACATTCTGGTGCAGGGCGCCGAGCCGCTGTTCTTCCTNNGACTATTTCGCCACCGGCAAGCTCGGCGTGGATACCGCCACGGCGGTCGTCGGCGGCATCGCCAACGGCTGCACCGAAGCCGGTTGCGCGCTGATCGGCGGCGAGACCGCCGAAATGCCGGACATGTACGGCCCCGGCGAATACGACCTCGCCGGCTTCGCCGTCGGCGGCGTCGAGAAAGCCGAACTGCGCGACGGCAGCGGCGTGCACGAAGGCGACCTGCTGATCGGCATCGACAGCAGCGGCCCGCATTCCAACGGCTATTCGCTGATCCGCCGTGTGCTGGAGCGCTCAGGTTCTCCGCTGGACATGGACCTCGACGGTCGCCCGCTGGGCGATGCCCTGATGACGCCGACGCGCCTTTACGTGAAGCCGATCCTGTCGCTGCTCGGCGGTGAACACGGCGCGGCAATCCACGGTATGTCACACATCACCGGCGGCGGCCTGAGCGAAAACATCATCCGCGTGGTGCCGGATGGCCTCGGCATCGACATTGATGCCGGAAGCTGGACGCTACCGCCGGTGTTCGACTGGCTGCAGCGCGAAGGCAGCGTCGCCCGCGAGGAAATGTGGCGTACCTTCAACTGCGGCATCGGCTTCGTGCTGATCGTCGAGCCGACCGCCGTCTCCGCATTGGCCGCCGCGCTGAACGCGCTTGAGCTGGGCAACCGGGTGATCGGCAGCGTGATCAAGGCCACCCGTGAGCGCGTGCGCATCGGCTGATTCGCGCATCGATGCCGCACGTGCACGGCGTTCCAGGCTTGATTGTTGTCGCATTCATCTGCCAACGATAAGGTCGAATTCCAGCACCACCCTTTCACCACCGGACGTGATCGGGTCCGGCACCCACGCAAAGGACTTCCGCATGAAGAGCGTCATTCCCCACATCGCCCTGGCCGCTGGCCTGGCCATTGCCGCCAGCGCCAGCGCTACACCGGTCAAGTACAGCCTCGACCCGACCCATACCCAGGTCATCGCCACCTGGAGTCACCTTGGCTTCTCCAAACCCGCTGCCGTCTTCGTGATCGGCAACGGCACGCTGAACTGGGACGCCGATAATCCGGCCGCTTCATCGGTGAGCGTGGAGATCGCGCTGGGCGAGCTGACCACCACGGTTCCGGCGCTGGACAGGCGATTCCTCGGCGAAGGCTATTTCGACGTGGGCAAGTATCCGGTCGCGCGTTTTGAGAGCACGGCGGTCGCAGCCAGCGACAAGGACGGCCACTTCACGGTAACCGGCACGCTGACGATCAAGGACGTGTCCAAGCCGGTAACGCTGGACGCGGTGCTGAACGGCAGCCACGAGCACCCGATGCGCAAGGTGCCGGCGATCGGTTTCGACGCCACCGGCACGCTCAAGCGCTCCGACTTCGGCCTCGATGCCTATCCGCAGGCCGTGGCCGACGAGATCGAACTGCGCATTACCACGGAAGCGTTCGCCACCGCGAAGGAGTGAGCGTGACCGCGATCCAGCAGCGGATGCCGGGACACCGGCATGATCTGGGCGGCGGTTTCAGCGTCAGCCGCGTGCTGCCCGGATCGCCGCGCCGCGCCATCGGTCCGTTCGTCTTCATCGACTACTTCGGACCCACCACCCTGCCGCCGGAGCGGCCGATGGACGTGCGCCCGCACCCGCACATCGGCCT
>JAGRJX010000002.1 GCA_020442545.1 Lysobacterales bacterium | reverse complement strand
CTTGGTCGCCTTCTTCGCAGTCTTCTTTGCCGCCTTCTTGGCCGCCGGCTTCCTGGCCGTGGACTTCTTGGCGACCTTCTTCTTCGCCGTTGCCTTCTTGGCTACCTTCTTCGTGGCCTTCTTGGCCGCTTTCTTGGTTGCCTTCCTGGCGGTGGCTTTCTTCGCTACCTTCCTGGTGGCCTTCTTTGCGGCCTTCTTGGCCGGCGCCTTCTTCGCTACCTTCTTGGCGGCTTTCTTGGTCGCCTTCTTGGCGGCCTTCTTCGCTGCCGGTTTCTTGGCGGTTGCTTTCTTCACTGCCTTCTTGGCAGCGGCCTTCTTGGTTGCTTTCTTCACAGCCATGGTGGGTATCACTCCTCGTCAAATGGCCAGGTACAGGTACAGGTACAGGTACAGCCCAGTACAAGCATGCCGGCCGAACGCTTGCGCGCCGCCCGACCCTCCCCGACGACCAGCCCGTCGCAGGGACGGACCTCGATCACCGAGCGCCGCCATGGAAGCCATCCCATGACGTGCGATCCCGCCGCGACAGCATGTCGCCGGCGAAAAACAAAAGCGCCCGCACCGGATCCGGTGCAGGCGTTGTCGTGTTCTGAAGTTGAGTCGTCGGTGCGGCGCAAGTTCTGCAGCCATGAAACGAAGTGAGAGAAGCATCGTGTCGCGGTTCGAGTGCCGCGAAGCAGGGTCGTGCCTTTCTCGTTGCGATTCGCCATAGCAGGTTGACGACAGAAGTTGAGCGAACGCTAATCACGCGTCATGTCACTGTCAACACATTGCAACGCCCGGGTCGTCGGCGTGCCGCCATGTCGCGAACGACAATGGGAGAGACGGGTGATCAGATTTCACGTCGACTGCAACCAGATTCATTCGATGCAATCGATGACAAACGACACACACGTCGAAGGAGACTGCAGAAAAACAAGCAAACATGCGGCTTCCAGCGTTGCGCTTCTTCACGCACCGAATTCGACACCGCACACGTGGCTTCAAGTCATCGCGACAGCCTCACCAACACGACGAAAGCGGCGCAATGAAAAACGGCGCAAGAATTTTTTTTCGCGCCGTCGCTCACCACTGCTTGTTTCTGGCGTCGCACAACGAAAAGTGCGCAGCTTTTGTACCTTTCAGACGTGCTGTGAAACGACGCTTCGCGTCAACAGAACCGGAAACGCGGAATCGTTGCCGACGTTCCGCGATGCTGGATCAGGCGAGCGCTGCGGACAGTGCCGCAGTGAAGCGATCAAGATCAGCATCGTTCTTCGTTTCGGTCACGCAGATCAGCAGACCGTTTTCGAGACCCGGAAATTCATCACCGAGATCGACACCGGCAACGATGCGCTGGGCAGCCAATGTTTCGATCACCTCCGCCGCCGGCTTCGGCAGTCGAACGGCCAGTTCGTGGAAACCGGCGCGCTGCGGGAACAGTGGACCGACGCCGGGAATCGCCAGCAGCTTCTTTGCCAGCGTTCGCTGCCCGTTTGCCGATGCCGTGGCGACGCGTCGCAGGCCTTCCGGGCCCAGCAGCGACATATAGATGGTGGCTGCCGTAACCAGCAAGCCCTGGTTGGTGCAGATGTTGGACGTCGCCTTGGCGCGACGGATGTGCTGCTCGCGCGCCTGCAGAGTCAGCGCGAAGCCTTCCTTGCCGTCGAGATCAACCGTGCGACCGACGATGCGTCCCGGCATCTGCCGGATCAGTGCCTGGGTGCAGCACAGAAAGCCGAAGTATGGCCCGCCCGACGACAGCGGCACGCCCAGTGGCTGTCCATCACCGCAGACGATATCGGCACCGCGAACCTCACCTGCGCCTTCACCCCACTCGCCGGGCGGCTTCAGCATGGCCAGCGATGTCGGATTGACGACGCCGATCACCAGCGCACCGCACGCATGCGCCCAGGCAGTCAGCGCGTCGACTTCTTCCAGATGGCCGAAGAAGTTTGGCTGCGGGATCACCAGCGCGGTGAACGGGGTTTCAGCAAATTCACCCAGGCTGTTCGGACCGCTGCCGTTCGGATCGAGGAAACCGTCCGGGCACGGCAATTCCACGACCTCGATGCCCTGGGCGGCGACAATCGTCTTGACCGTCTTGCGGTAGGCCGGATGCACGGACTCGGGAATCAGTACCCGCCGAGGGCCCTTGCGCGTACTGCGCTCGGCCATCAGCACGGCTTCGGCCAATGCCGACGCACCGTCATACATCGAGGCATTGCTGACCGCCATGCCGGTCAGTCGCGCCATCATGGTCTGGTATTCGTAGATCAGCTGCAGCGTGCCCTGGCTGGCTTCGGCCTGGTACGGCGTGTAGGCGGAATAAAACTCGCCGCGGGTGACGATTTGCCAGATCGCCGCCGGGATGTGGTGCTCGTAGGCACCGGCACCAGCGAAGTTGAGGTCGACCTCGTCCTTGCGCGCGCGCGCGCGCATCAGGCGGCTCAGCGCCATCTCGCTCATCGCCTCCGGCACCTTTGACAATTCGCCGATCTTCAGCGACTCGGGAATTTCGTCGAAGAGATGCTCGATGTTGTCGACACCGATGGCAGCCAGCATGGCGCGAACGTCGTCTTCGCTGTGCGGAATGAAAGGCATTGGACAGTCCAGGGCGAGTGCTTCATCGAGCCGGGTGCCGGCATCGACGCTGTGGAGCGAAAAGTGCGGCGGGACGACCGGTCCGGGAATCACCCCGGTCGCCGCGCGATCCATCGGCCGCCCGCGAAGGCCGGCCGACGCGTTCAGTGGTCTTCGTCTTCGATCTGGGCTGCGTAGTCAACCGGACTCAGCAGCTCTTCCAGCTCGGCGGCGTTGGACGGTTCGATCACGAAGATCCAGCCCTCGCCGAAGGCATCGTCGTTGATGGTCTCGGGGCTGTCGGCCAGTGCTTCGTTGATCGCGACGATGGTGCCACTGACCGGTGCGTAGACGTCAGAGGCCGCCTTCACCGATTCGACCACGGCGCAGCCGTTGCCGGCTTCGACGTCGTCGCCGACTTCCGGCAGTTCGACAAAGACCAGATCGCCCAGAAGGCCCTGTGCGTGGTCGGAGATGCCGACGGTAACGTGACCGTTGTCCTCGACCCGCGCCCATTCGTGGGACTTCAGGAATTTCAGATCACCGGGGATTTCGTTCATGGGGATGTCCTGTGCGATTGGGCGCCAAACCGGCGGCGCGGGGATTCTACAACAGCGTCCGGGGGCAGCGCCGTGACGCGACCGGGAAAGATTCAGGCGTCGACGATGCCGTCGCAGGCCTTGCCGTCACGAACAAAAGGCGCCTTGACCCGGCGCAGCGGCAGTTCGCGTCCGCGGATATCGACTTTCAGGTCATTGCCGGCCGCCGCCGGCACGCGCGCGAAGGCGATGGCCTTGCCGATGGTGGGGGAGAAACTGCCGGAAAGAATCTCGCCATCGCCGGCATCGGTGATCACGCGCTGGCCGTGACGCAGCACGCCACGTTCGTCCATCACCAAAGCAACCATGCGACGCGGTACGCCAGCCGCCTTTTGCGCCTCCAGCGCGGCACGTCCGAGGAAGTCGCGATCCGCCGGCTCCCAGGCCACCGTCCAGGCCAATGCAGCTTCCAGCGGCGTGGTGCCCTCGTCCATGTCCTGGCCGTAGAGATTCATGCCGGCTTCCAGACGCAGCGTGTCGCGAGCACCGAGACCAGCCGGCTGCACGCCGGCATCCAGCAGCGCCTGCCAGAACGCTTCGGCTTCGCTCTCCGGCAGCACCACCTCGAAACCGTCCTCGCCGGTGTAGCCGGTACGCGCAACAAACCAGTCGCCGAAACCGTGTGCGGCGAAACGCGGCAACGCCTCGATAGCGGCACGCTCGGACTCGGGCAAGACCGACATGGCCTTGTCGCGTGCGTTCGGGCCCTGCACCGCGATCATCGCCAGCTCCGGGCGCTCCATCACCACGACATCGAAAGCCGCCGCCTGCTGCGTGATCCACGCCAGATCCTTGTCGCGGGTGGCCGCATTCACCACCAGACGCCAGTCGTTGTCGCCACACCGGTAGATGATCAGGTCATCGATGACGCCAGCTTCGGCATTCAGCATGCAGGTGTACAGCGCCCGACCATCGGCCTTGAGCTTGTCCACATCGTTGGCAACGAGATGACGCAGGAATTCACGGCAGCGTTGACCGGACAGGTCGACCACGGTCATGTGCGAGACATCGAACATGCCGGCATCTCGACGCACCAGGTGGTGCTCGTCGATCTGCGAGCCGTAGTTCAGCGGCATGTCCCAGCCGCCAAAATCCACCATACGCGCGCCGAGGCGACGATGGGCGTCGTTGAGGATGGTCTTCTGCGTCATGAGGCGTCCGGGCAGGTTTCGGGGGCGGCGATTATCGCAGATGCAGGCACCCGATTCCGCCCGGGCGACGATTGGTTCCCGGGCGGGGATTGCAGGATGGATCAGCTGCCGTCGCGCTCGACCTCGAAGCGCGAACCGTCAACACCGATGATGCGGACGCGCGAACCGGCCGGCGCGTCGGGACCGGTCACCGTCCACAACGTGTCACCAACGTGCGCGCGACCGCGACCGTTCTCGATTGCCGACTCCAGCGTGACCACGCGACCGACATACTGCTGCGCGCGCCGATTGAGCAACGGCTGGTCGGTGGCTGACTCGACATGCTGCTTCTTCCAGCGCCAGCCGAGATAGACCGAAAACACGGCCAGCACGCTGAACAATGACCACTGTAGCCACAGATCCATCGGCACCAGCAGCGTGACCAGCGCAACGCCGGTGGCCGCGAATCCCAGCCACAGCATGAAGGCGCCTGGCAGCAGCGCCTCGGCCGCGTAGAGCGCGAAGGCCAGCGCCCACCAGAACCAGCTGGAACGGAGCACATCCTGCATGTTCGTCTCCTTGGTTGAGAGCAGTCAGGGGTCAGGAGTGAGTCGCAGGCTTCGCCTGCTGTCAGGAAGAGCAAAGAAGGAAGCCCTACGCTCTTGCTCTTACTAACTCCTTACTCCTTACAGGCAAGCGAAGCTGCCGACTCACTTGCCGCCCGGAAGCTTCGGCGCACCACCGCCCTTGCCATCGCCGAGGCTCTTGGCGATTTCAGTGATGCCGGCCAATGAGCCGAGGATGCCGGTGGTCTCCATCGGCAGCAGCAGCAGCTTCTGGTTCGGCGACTTGGCGAAGTCCTTCATCGCCTCGACGTATTTCTGCGCCACGAAGTAGTTGATTGCCTGCGTGTCACCCTTGGCAATGGCGTCGCTGACCATGGTCGTCGCCTTGGCTTCGGCTTCGGCCAGACGCTCACGCGCCTCGGCATCGCGGAAGGCGGCTTCACGACGACCATCGGCTTCCAGCACCGCCGCCTGCTTTTCACCGTCGGCGCGCAGGATTTCCGACTGGCGCTCGCCTTCGGCTTCGAGAATCGCCGCCCGTTTCTCGCGCTCGGCCTTCATCTGCCGTGCCATGGCATCGATCAGGTCGCCCGGCGGCTGGATGTCCTTGATCTCGATGCGGTTGACCTTGATGCCCCACGGGTGGGTTGCTTCGTCGACCACCGTCAGCAGGCGTGCGTTGATCTCGTCACGCTTGGACAGCGATTCGTCGAGGTCCATGGAACCCAGCACGGTACGCGTGTTGGTCATGGTCAGGTTGAGGATGGCCAGCTCCAGCTGCGCCACCTCGTAGGCGGCCTTGGCCGCGTCGAGAATCTGGAAGAACACCACGCCATCGACCTTAACCACCGCGTTGTCCTTGGTGATGATCTCCTGCGACGGCACGTCCAGCACCTGCTCCATCATGTTCATCTTGCGGCCGATGCGGTCGAACCACGGGATGATGAAGGCCAGGCCCGGGTTCAACGTCCGGATGTAGCGGCCAAAGCGCTCGATGGTGTACTCGAAACCTTGGCGCACCACGGTCACCGACTTCAGCACGGTGATTACCGCGAAGGCGAAAAGGAACAGCGTCAGCATGGTGGAACCGGACATGGTCTTCTCCCTTGTTGTGTCGACCGCGCATCCACGGATCGGCCGAGTTTACCCCAGCCGAGCCAGCGGTCCGCGACCATCCGATGCCGACCATGACGTCCCGACGCACCGGATGTGACCTGATCGCTGCGACCATCTGGCCGGCTGGCGCATCATGAACACTGTGAGCACGCAATCGACCTTTGCCATCGACGTGCCTGAGCGGCTGCTGGCGGATGCCAGGAGCGGCTCGATGCCTGCATTCGAACGCCTGTACCGGCTGTTCGAGCGACCCGTCTACACGCTGGCGCTGCGACTGCTTGGGGACCGCGACGAAGCCCAGGAGATCCTCCACGACACCATGCTCAAGCTCTTCCAGAATATCGGCAGCTATCGCGGCGACTCGCCGTTCTGGGGCTGGCTGCGCCAGATCGCCGCGAACGAGGCGCTGATGCGCCTGCGCAAACGCGCGCGACTGGCCTATGTCGAGGACGTGCCGGAGCCGGACGACGACGAGCAGTCCACGCTGTTGCCGCCGGCGGCTGCCGACGCCAGTCGTCTGGTCGAAGCCATGCAGCGCCTGCCCGATGCCACCCGCAGTGTGCTCTGGCTGTACCACGCCGAAGGCTACACCCACGAAGAAATCGCCGGCCTCATGCAGCGCAGCGTGAGTTTCTCGAAATCGCAGGTCGCCCGCGGCACGCGTCGACTGCGGCAAATCCTTGAGGTGAACGAACATGCAGCCGCCTGACCGGCACGAAGGCATCGGCCGCGAGCCGGTCGACATCACGGACGCCCTGCAACGCGCGCCGCTGGAAGCAC
This sequence comes from Lysobacterales bacterium, assembly GCA_020442545.1. Lineage (GTDB taxonomy): Bacteria > Pseudomonadota > Gammaproteobacteria > Xanthomonadales > Xanthomonadaceae > JACKOX01. The sequence continues at coordinate 12,459 of JAGRJX010000002.1, read as the reverse complement.
CACCGCGCAGTGCATGGCCGCAACTGCAGACCGAACTGGCCCGTCACGGGCAGCGTCAACTGCGCCGCGACGCACGACGCCGGCGTCATTGGCTGGCGATGGCAGCAACACTGCTGCTTGCCGCTACGATCCCGGCGTTCTGGCTGCGCCGGTCTTCGACCAGTGAAGACCCGCTCATCGCCACCGATGTCGCGCCATTGCAAGCGCCGACGGCGACGTCCGCCGACACTGACGAACTCGCGCTGCTACGCCGTGAGTCGGCCGACCTGGAAAGCTGGCTCGCAGCCAGTCGCGACGACACCGTGATCAGCGCCACCGGCGATGGCCTGCGCGAAGCGCTCACCGGTCGCGTGCAGTACGTCGACGCCCTGATAGTCGATCCACAGACCAGCCCGGATACCCAGCTGCCGCTATGGCGCGAGCGCGTGCTGCTGCTGCGGCGGCTGGCCACCATCGAAAGCAGCGAGCAGCTGCTGGCGGTCAGTGGCGATGCGGAGGACAGCCAGCTGGTGATGGCTTTCTAACCACCTTCCCCGGAGGACCTCATGAACCTGTTTTCCACAACGATGACCACGCCGCGGCAACGCATCGCTGCTGCCACCACACTGACCCTGCTGCTGGGCCTGCCGCTGGCCGTCAGCGCCGCCAGCGAGCACGCCGAACGCGAAGCCGAACGCCAGGCGGCAGAGCACGCACTGCAGTTGCGCGAAGCCGAAGCCCTGCGCCAACGCGACGAAAGCGTCGCGATGGCGCACAGGATCGCCGCCGCGAACCTGGAACGCCTCGACATGAGCAATCTGGAGGAAGCGCGACGCGTCGCCGAGGTGATGGCCAGCCGACAGACCGAACTCGAGGCGCAAACCCAGCTGCTCGCCAGCAATGCCGTGCAGCTGGCGATGACGGACGGGCATCTGGGCGACGTCAGGTTTGGCAACACTGAGCTCGACGCCGCCCGCGAGCGGCTGGAGAAGGCCCGCGAAGAAATGCAGAGCGCCTCGCGCGAAGTGGCCGAACTGGCGCGCAAGGCCTCGGCGGAAGCGCTGGAAATGCAGCTGCGTCATCCGGCGTTCTCGCGCACCGGCATCGGCGTCGTGCTCGGCCCGGACGAGCAGGCTGGCGTCGCCGTGATTGCGATCACGCCGGACAGTCCGGCCGCGAACGCTGGCCTGCGTGCCGGTGACCGCTTGCTGTCGGTGGACAGTCTCGAGCTGGACGGCCGCAGCGCCAGTCACCGCCTTGAGCAGGTGCGCGAAGCGATCGGCGAACTTCAGGTCGGGCAGCAGGTGGCCATCGAATACCAGCGCAAGGAGCAGCGGCACCACGTCGAGCTCGAAGCCGCAGCACTACCAGGCCTGGTCTGGCTGCGCGGGCCGCGGCCCGACGCGGAAACGGCCTTTGCACATGCGGTAGCGTCGCATGAGCCCTTCCAATTCGACGTGAAGACGATGGACATCGCGCCGTTTGCTGGCTGTGCCGATGATGATGACTGCCCGATGGTACCGCTGTGGTCGAACCTGCGTTGGCGTGACCTGCGCCTGACCGAGCTTGACAGCGGTTTGGGCCGCTATTTCGGCACGGATCACGGCGCACTGGTGCTTCGCGCCGCAGGCGAGGAACTGACAGGCATTGAGGTTGGCGACGTGATCCAGCGCGTCGATGGCGAGGACGTCGCCACGCCGCGCCAGGCCATGAACCGCCTGGGCGCCGCGCAGCCAGGGCAGCGTATCCGCGTTGAGCTGCTGCGTGACCGCAAGAAGCGGTCGATCGAACTCACGGCCCCGGAGCGACCCAGCTGGCGCATGATGATGCCGCCGATGCCCCCGGTACCGCCCACGACGCCCGTCGCCCCGGTCGCACCGACCCCACCCACGACGCCGACGCACGCGCCACCCGCTGCGCCGCCCGCACCGCCCAGCCCGCCGTCGCCGCCACCGTCACCGGAGGCCGACGATGGCGTGCTGCAGCGGGTAATCGGATAAGCAGAGCATCGACTCCCGTCACCACCGCTGGCGCCAATCCGCACATTCGTCATAATGATCGCCGCGCCATGGAGCGCGGCGATTCTTCTTGTGGACCACACGGCGAATGGAAAAATTCCTGCTGCTCGCGCTGATCCTGGTCGCCCTGGCGCTGTTCGCGTCGGAGAAGGTGCGCGCCGACCTGGTGGCGCTGGGCCTTCTGGTGGCGCTGCTGCTGACCGGCATCCTCGACGTCAATGAAGGCTTCACCGGCTTTGCCAGTCCCGCGGTGATCACCGTGGTCTGCATGTTCGTGCTGTCCGGGGCGCTGGTGCGAACCGGCGTGGCCGACTCGCTGGCCGCGCTGGTGCTGTCCAGCGGCGTGCGCGCCGAGCTCGGACTGATGGTGATGGTGATGGTGATGGTCGGCGTGATGTCGGCCTTCATGAACAACATCGCCGCCGTGGCCATCCTGATGCCCAGCGTGTTCGCCATCGCGCAGCGCGCCGGCCTCGCGGTGACCCGGCTGCTGATTCCGCTGTCTTTCGGCTCGCTGCTGGGCGGCCTCAGCACGCTGGTCGGCACGCCGCCCAATCTGCTGGCATCCGAGGCGCTGCGCCAGGCCGGCTACGAGCCATTCAAGATGTTCGACTTCCTGCCCACCGGCAGCGCGGTGTTCGCCATCGGCATCCTGTACATGGCGGTGATCGGGCTGCGCCTGGTCCCGGTGCGCACGCCGCAGGCAATGCCCGAGGACGCCAGCCTGCGCCGCTATGTCACCGAAGTCCGTGTGCCGAAGGGCAGCTCACTGATCGGCAAGACCGCAACGCAGGCCAAGCTGCGCGACGTGCTCGGCCTGTCGCTGCTGCGCGTCCATCGCCGGTACGACGCCGACAAGGCGCAGTCGCCGATCAGCAAGCCCTGGCAGAGCTACGGCCGCTACGGGCGCGATGAGGGCGGCGGCGCCTACAGCTTCGTGCCATGGCCGGAAACCGTATTTGCGGCCGAGGATCACCTGCAGCTTGAAGGTGATCCTTCGGGGCTGCTCAAACGTCAGGGTGACCGGTTTCTGGAAATCCTCGACTCCGAAAAGGGGGGCGAGACCGATAGCAGCGGCACACAGACTGGCGAGGTGGCGCTGGCGCCGGGTTCACGCTCGATTGGCGCCACGCTGGAAGATGCCGCCTTCTCGCAGCGCTATGGCGTCACCGTGCTGGGCCTGCGTCGCAACGGGCGCAACCAGGTCGATCGCCTGACCGCGGCGCGCCTTGAACCCGGCGACGTGCTGCTGGTGCGTGGAACGACCGAGGCGCTGGCTGAACTGGCGCACAACCCGGACTTTCTGGTGGTCAATCGCCTGGAGCACGCCGAGCGCGACTACGGGCGCCGCCTGCTGGCGCTGCTGATCATGGCCGCCACTGTTGCGCTGGCCGCCACCGGCACCATGCACATTTCTGTGGCCGCCCTGCTCGGCATGCTGGCGATGATCGCTACCGGCTGCATGCCGGTGCGTGACATCTACACGCAGGTCGACTGGCGGGTGATTTTCATGATCGCGGCAATGATGCCGCTGTCGCTGGCGATGGACGACAACCACACCGGCGCCGGCCGCTGGATCGCCGAGGGTCTGCTCGCGGTTTCCGGCGGCAACAACCCCTACGCCGGCATGATCGTGGTGATGCTGCTCACCGTCGGCCTGACCCAGGTGATGTCCAACGCCGCCTGCGTGGTGCTGGTGGCGCCCATCGCCATCGCCACCGCCACCGGCATGGACGCCTCGCCGTATCCGTTCGTGATGGCCGTTGCCATCGCCGCCAGCACGGCGTTCATCACGCCGATCGGGCACCAGGCCAACCTGCTGGTCTATGGTGTCGGCAACTATCGCTTCAGCGACTTCGTGAAATCCGGCGGACCACTGACCGCCATCCTGATCGTCGCCAGCATCCTGATCGTGCCGCAGGTCTGGCCGTTCTTTCCGACCGACTGAGGCGCGTTTTGTGCCGCCCCGGGCGTCGCGCGACCGCACTCGATCAACCTGGCGCGATAGAATCCGGCCATGCGCTATCGTTTCGATGTTTTCGAGTTCGACGCCGACAATTTGCAGCTGAACGGACCTGCCGGCAGTCTTCCGCTTCGCCCGATGACCGTGCGGCTGCTTCGGGCCCTGATAAGCCAGGCACCGCAGCTGCTGCGCCATGACGAGTTGCTGGATCAGGTCTGGGGTCGACAGGCGGTGACGCAGGGCGTGCTGTCACAGTCGATCCGCGAGCTGCGGCAGGCGCTGGGTGATTCAGCTCAAGAGCCGCGCTTCATCGAGACCAAGCATCGCCTGGGCTATCGCTTTATCGGCGAGGTCGCGCGCGTCATTGATTCGCCCGACACTGACGCGCAACCAGGACAGGCCGACGTCAATGTCAGCATCGCCGACCCACCGATGGTGACGTCGTCGCGCCGGAATCTCCCTGCCCGGATGCTGTTCGCAACGGTCCTGCTTGCGCTGATGGCATGGTGGCTGTGGCCGGGAGCGGCCGATGACGTCGGCTCAACCTTGCGTGCGACGGAAGTCATCCACGATGGCAGGCCGCGAGAACCGCAGGCGCTGGAATGGTATCGCCAGGGTCTGCATGCGCTGGACCAGGGCGACCTGACGAACGCCCGGGAGCGCCTCCAGCGCAGCCTGCAGCGCGAGCCGGATGCTGTCGCCACGCAAGCCGCCCTCGGCGAGGTCGCTGCAAAGGCCGGCGCCATCGACATCGCGCGACGCTGGGCACAGTCGGCCGAGGAAAATGCCGCCAACCTGCCGCGCGCCGAACAGCTGCGAATTTCCGCATTCCGCGCCGGACTGGAATACCGCTGGACTGATGCCGAATCGCACCTGCAGGCACTATTCCAGCTCAACCCGGGTGATGCCGAAAGCGGATTTCGGCTTATCGAAGCACAGCTGCAGACGGGCCACCTGGATGCAGTGGACGATACGCTGACGAAGCTGCAGGCGCTGCGCCATCCGACCCTTGATCGCTTCCGGCTGGCCTTGCTCCAGGCAAGGCTGGCGGCAGCACGCGGCGATCATCCGGCGCGTCTGGCGGCTGCCGAAGCCGCGTTTGCACTGGCCAAAGACGCCGCCGGTCGTGCTGAGGCTGGCCTCGATGTGGCCTGGTCGCATCTGTTGCTGGGCGACGCCGAGGCCGCGCGCCGGGCGCTGACTGACGCGCGACAGAAGCATGCCTTGCCGCCGCGGCTGAAGCTGCGCCTGGACACGCTGGAAGCCACGCTGCTGCGCGAAAGCGGCGATTACGACGCCGCGCGACAGCGCTTCCTGGCGGTTGCTGATGCCGCCGATGCCATCGGACAGGATGTCGCGGCGGCACGCTCACGGCGCGAGGCGGCCTATGTGCAGGCTTTGGCCGGAGACGCCAAAGGCGCCATCGAATCACTGCGACCAGTGCTCGATCGCCTTCGCGAGCAGGGCGACCGACGCGAGCTGGCCAGCGCCGAGGACGTCATGTCAGTGGCACAGCAGCGTGCCGGCGACCCTCGCGCCGCGCAGAAAGCCAGCGAATCTGCACTCGCGGCATACCTTGAAGCCGGCGATCGCATCGGTGAAGCGGCGGCGCGCAATCATTTCGGGATGTTGCTTGCACGCAGCGGTCGCGCCGACGAGGCGCGCGAGCAATGGGAGAAGGCACGATCGCTGTTCGCGTCGCTGGGGGATCGCCGCGGCACGGCCACCGTGTTGAGCAACCTGGCGATTGCCTACGGTCGAACCGGGCGCTCGGCGGCGGCGCGCGAAGCGAACGAAGCGGCGCTGGCCGCTTTCCGCGACGTCGGTTCGATGCCCGATGTCGCGCGCCTGCAGTTCAACATGGGCGTGCAGGATCGACGCGCGGGACAGCTGGCCGCGGCGGAAGCGCGGTTCGACGAAGCGCTGGAAGCCTTTGCCGACATCGGTGCCGAGGACTTCCGGCGCCAGGCAGCCGCTTCACTGGCCGAACTGCGCATGTCTCGCGCTAATCTGGCTGGCGCCGCGGCCGCACTGCAGCGCGCTGACCAGAGCGGCGCGGGCAGCGTGCAGTCGCGTGCGGCCTTTATTGGCGCTGTTGCCCGGTTGTCGGCCTTGCGTGGCGACTTCGAGGCGGCCGAGACCGGATTCCGCGAAGCGCGGTCGCTGCGCGAGAAGGCGGGACTGGCGGACTGGGTGCTGATGAACACCCTGGATCTCGCCGAGCTGTCGGCGCGTCGCGGCCAGCTGACGGCATCCGAGCAGTCGATCCGCGAAACGCGGCGGGCAATGATCGACGGCGGCGACGTTGGCGCGGCACTGCAGGCCGGCATCTTGCTGGCAGGCGTGCAGGCGGCGCAGGGACAGGTCGAGACCGCCTCGCGACTGCTGGATCAGCTGGAAAGCGAGCGCAACGCTTATCCCGACGCCATGCTGTCGCTGCGTCTGGATCTCGTCCGCGCCGCAATCCGTCCGGAAGGACGCGGCGAGGCCTTGCAGGCGGTCGCCACCTCCGCCCGCGGCATCGGTTTTGAACTGCTGGCCCTGCGAGCCGACTTGATGGGCGGCGTCGCCAACGCCCGCGAACAGCTTCAGCAGCGCGGCATCCTGGTGGAAGGCATGCCGCCGCCGCTGCCCTACTGACACTCAGGTCACAGCGAATCCTCCTCGAACCCGGCGGCAAAGATCAGCGGATCACCGGGCAGGATGCCGATGAAGCCATTGGCACCGGCGACGATCAGCGTGCCATTCGGAGCGATCACGCACTTGCTCGCCGATGCCGTCACGTCCGCAGGCGTGATGTCGGTGAACTTTGCGCCGCCGTCGCTGGAACGCAGCACCAGGCCGGTATGCGCGCCGAGTGGTTGGCGCTCGCCGACGGCGACGATGGTGTCGCCGCGGCTGCAGACACCGCGGCCCCAGGTCTTGGCATCCGGATTGCCGATGATTTCCGACATGCTGTGCTCATGGTTCGGGTTGCGCAGCAGCAGTTTGCCGATGTTTGCGTCCTGGTCCACGCCCACGGCCACGTGGCGAATGATTCCGCCGACGTTTTCCCCAGCGTAGCCCCAGAGCTCGCCTTTCCAGTCGGTGCCGGGCCAGGTCTCGACCGTAAACAGGTAGGGCGTGGTCGAATTGACCGCGGGCGGCAGGAAACGCTTGGGCGTTTCGGCAATGCTGCCGCCGACGCCCCAGAAGCGACCAAAGCCGGCGCTCATGTCGAGAATCTGACTTCCCGGACTGTAGGCGATCCAGGTGCTGGCGGAACTGGTCGCTGTGTCGGGATCACGATAGAGCAGGTCGACGCCGTTCAGGGACTCCGCAATGCCTTTTCCGTTGGTCAGTTCGGCATAGGTTCCGACGTGGAACTGACGACCGACCTGCGGTACGCCAACGAGGAAGGGCGTGACCACGAAGGGCTGGCTGCCAGTGTCCAGACTCAACACCATTTCCCGGGTGTCGGCGTTGAAGCCGGCGACGCGCAGTTCGCCGTCACTGCCACGGCTGATCGAGCTGACGCGAAACTTGTTGAGCTTGTCGGCGGGTGACACCGGCGCCGCACTCCAGCTGTCGCCGCCGTCGGCGCTGACATACAGACCGTAGCCTTCCGCCGCCGTGCCGCAACCCACCCACAGTGTGCCGTCGTCATCGCGATGCAGCGCGTCGGTCCGGTTGGGACCGGGACAGCCATGGGCACGGATCTGCCAGTCGGCGGCCAGCGCACCCCCCGTCATCAGCAGTGACAGGACAGCAGTGATCAGCAGTACCGCTCTCCACGCCTCATGCAACGCGGAAGCGCCGCCAGGCCGACAGGATCGCGCAGTGCGGGAGAGCGGATTCGATGGTCTCAGATCAGGCATGGCGGCGTTCCCGGAAACATGTGGGGCTACCTTCTGCCTGCGTCCACCGAAAGTCATGAAAGAACCGCAAAATTTCCGTGAAATCAACATAACCAGCTGAATTACAGCGTCTTTCTTGGCGATCTGCATTGGGCACTGTGCAAACTTTCACCGAAGTTTCAGGGCGATTTCAGGACTCCGCGCGGCCACTGATGCAGCCTGAAGCCCTGTTCGTCGCCAGGTCTTTGCCATGAATGCGAATCGCCAGTTCCGCCTGCCCCAACGCTCAACCACGCTGTCCATGCTTCTGCTGCTCGCACTACTCGGGCTGCTGTCCTCAACCAGCGCGACGGCCCTGCCCGCAGGCGCCTGCGCCATCAGTGAAGGTCGCTGGAGTGGCGGACCGCCGGTGGATGCCCAGCTTTGGGCTGGCGGCGGCGAAAGTCTGCTCCTCATTGGTGCGGGTGCCGAAGTCATCGTGTTTGACATTGACACGCCGGCAACGCCGGTAGAGCTTGGTCGGGTGCCGCTCACTCATCCGGTCATCAGTGTCGCCCTGTCGGCCGATGGGCAGATGGCGTCGGTGTCGGACTGGAAGGACAACGTCACCCTGGTGGACATCAGCAATCGCGCCGCGCCGAATGTGCGCGGCAGCTTTGCCTGGCCCGGCCTCCAGCAGCCCACCGGCATGGTCTTCGACGGCGACTACCTGCTGGTTGCCGTGCGCACCATCGGGCTGGCGGTGCTGGACATCAGCGATCCGGATGCGCTGTCCCATGTCGCCGACGCCGACGGCAGCGTCAGCGACTTCGTTTTCGACGTGGCCCTGCGTGGCGATCACGCCTACCTCGGGCAGGGTGACGACGGCGTGCAGATCGTCGACGTCGGCGATCCCAACGACCCGACGGTGGTCGGCAACGTGTCCACATGGACCGGTGCCGGGCAGATTGACATCGTCGGCAACCGTGCTTACGTGGCGCGTGGCGCCAATGGTTTCGGCATCCTTGACCTCACCAATCCGGTGTCGCCCGCACAGCTCGGCGGCTTCGATACCTCGGGCTTCGTCTATGAAACTGCCTTGCTGCCGGGTGACCGCCTGGCCGTGGCGGACAGTTACAACGGCACCGTGGTCTATGACATCAGCACGCCGGGCAGCATCAGCGGCGATCTCGGCAGTTTCGGTGCCAATCACTATCGCCTCGCGGCACTGGACGATCGCGTCTTCGTCGTGCCGTCGGCTGACCAGTTGCCACGAATCCGATTGGTCGACTTCCAGACGCCGGCAACACCATCCGAACTCGCGCACATCGACTTCCAGGGTCGCAGCCAGGCGGTCAGCGTGGGAACGGACCATGTCCTGGTCGCCAACGGCGACGGCGGCCTGGTGATGCTGGATACCAGCAATCCGGTGCAGCCGACCGAACTCGGTAGTCTGGCGATCAATGCCCGGCGGGTCGGGCATGTGAATGGCGTCGGTGTGGCCAGCGCCGGCTACGACGGCAACATCACGGTGATTGATCCGCAGCCGACCGGGCCAGCGACGATGACCTCGTTCAACGACGGCTTCCAGAGCAACGACCTGATCGGCGATGGCAGTCGGCTGTATGTGGCGGCGGGCGAGTTCGGCGGTATTCGCATCTATGGCATGACCACGCCGTCCATGCCGCAGTTTGAGGGATCGTATGTGCCGACTGGCGAAATCGTCTGGCAGATCGCCGTGTCCGGCGATTTCGCCTACAGCGGCTACGTCAACGATACCGACCTGCTGGTCATCGATGTTTCCAATCCGGCAATGCCGGTGTCCGGTGGACCCAACTATGTCCTGCCCGGTGGGGCGAAGGACATCGCGGCCAGCGGCAACCACGTCTACGTCGGCACCGACCTTCACGGCGTGCGCATCCTGCAGAACGACGGTTCTGGCAACCTCAGTGAGGTCGCCGATATCGACACCTCGCCGGCTACCGTCACCGGGGTCAGCGTCGATGGCAATCTGCTCTACATCAGCGCCGGCGAGTTTTCCGGCCTGCTGGTCTATGACGTCACTGATCCCGGCAATCCGCAGTTCGTCGAGCAGCACAACACCGCAGGCGAAGGCATTGGCGTCGATGCCTCCGGAAGCGTGATTGCCATGGCCGAAGGTGACAGCGGCGTCAGCACCTTCGGCTGCGACCCGATGGCCGGCAACCAGCCGCCGGTGGCGGTGGGCTCGATTGGCGACCAGACCAGCGACGAAGGCGAGACCATCTTCCCGCTGTCGACCAACCCCAACTTCAACGACCCGGATGGCCAGGCGCTGACCTTCACGGCAACCGGCTTGCCGCCGGGTCTCGGCATCACCGCGGGCAGCGGCGTCATCGACGGCACGCTGGGTTTTGACGCTGCCGGCAGTTATTCGGTGGAAGTGACCGCCACCGATCCCTATGCCCTGTTTGCCACGCAGAGCTTCAACTGGACGATCAACGACGCCAACGCGCCGCCGGTTGTCGTCAGTGCGATCAGCGACCAGGTCAACGACGAAGGCGACAGCGTCAGCCTCGATATCTCCGGGTATTTCTCCGAGCCGGACGGCCAGACGCTGCGCTTCGAGGCCGGCAACCTGCCAGACGGGCTGAGCCTTGACGGCACCAGCGGCGTCATCAGTGGCAGCCTGCCGGGCGACAGCAGCGGCAGCTATATCGTCCTGGTGCTGGCCTTCGATCCGGAGGACGCGGTGACCTCGCAGACCTTCAACTGGACGGTGAACGACACCGATCCGCTGCTGTTTCGCAGCGGTTTCGAGTAGCTGCCTTCGTCAATCGCAGCGGTCACGCCGCGGCGGGAATGGCGTCTTGCGTTAGCATGGGCGTCCACCCCGACGCCGTGAGCAGACGACATGACCGAGATCGTTTCCGGGCGAGCCACCCAACCCATGAGCCGGCGCAGGGCTTTCCTTTGGCGCGCTACCAGTGTGCTGCTGGCGCTGCTGATCCTGCTGGTTCTGGCGCTGATGTGGTGGTGGGACCACGAGCCGGCGGGTTTCGACGTGGTCAAGGTCGCCGAGCAACATGCGGCGGAACACCACCACCGGGTAGTGCCGGGCACGGTGACCACAGCGACACTGATCGAGGTATCGCGCGTGCTGCTGGAAAAACGCGGTGGCTACCTCGCCAACGACGTGCTGCCACCCGGTGTGATCATGGACAACGTGCCCAACTGGGAAAAGGGCGTGGTGCTGCAGATCCGCGACCTGTCGCTGTCCATGCGCAACGACTTCGCGCGTTCACAGTCGCAGTCGGTGGAGGACGACGACCTGCGCGATGCGCTCAACTTTTTCAGCTACAAGCACCAGCGCTGGATACTGCCATCCAGCGAAAGCCAGTACCGCGGCGGTATCGAGAAAACGGAGGCATACCTGAAGCGCCTCGGTGATGACAACGAGGAAGACGGCCAGTTCTTCGCCCGAGCCGACAACCTGGTGTCCTACCTCGAACTGGTCAACAAGCGCCTCGGCTCACTGTCGCAGCGATTGTCCGCCAGTGTGGGTCAGGACCGCATCAACACCGACCTGGCGGGTGATCCGAACGCACAGCAGTCCAAGCCGCAGCCGATGGAACAGCGCGTCAAGACGCCGTGGCTGGAGATCGACGACGTGTTCTACGAGGCACGCGGCAGCACCTGGGCGCTGCTGCATTTCCTGCGCGCCCTGCGTCACGATTTCGAGCCAGTACTGCACGACAAGAACGCGCTGGTCAGCCTGGACCAGGTGATCCGCGAACTGGAAGAGTCGCAGGAATCACTAAGCAGCCCGATCGTGCTCAACGGCTCGCCCTACGGCTTCTTCGCCAACCACTCGCTGGTCATGGCCAACTACGTCTCCCGCGCCAACGCCGCACTGATTGACCTGCGACGACTGCTTGAAAAGGGCTGATTTCGGCCTGGCAGCCCACATGAAAAAGCCCGCCAATCGGCGGGCTTTTCGTTTGTTGACGACGGAACGCCGGGTCAGAAGTTCGGCTTTTCCGGTGCCTGGTGGTAGCGCTCGACCGAGGCGGTGATCTCGGCGCGGGCGGCGGCTATGCCTTCCCAGCCTTCGATGCGCACCCATTTGCCGCTGTCGAGATCCTTGTAGTGCTCGAAGAAGTGACCGATGCGATCCAGCCAGTGCTGCGAGACCTGGCCGATGTCCTGAACGTGACTGTAGCCTGAGAACACCTTGTCGGTGGGTACGGCGACGATCTTGGCGTCCTCACCGGACTCGTCCGTCATCTTCAGCATGCCGACCGGGCGGCAGCGGATCACCGAGCCGGGCAGCAGCGGCAGCGGCAGGATCACCAGCACGTCGACCGGATCGCCGTCACCGCAGAGCGTGTGCGGCACGTAGCCGTAGTTGCAGGGGTAGCGCATCGGCGTGGACAGGATGCGGTCGACGAAGATCGCGCCGGTTTCCTTGTCCACCTCGTATTTCACCGGATCGGCGTCTTTCGGGATCTCGATGATGACGTTGATTTCGTCGGGCAGATTGCGCCCGGAGGCGACGAGTTCGAGCGGAGCCATGCTGTTCCTGCGTTTGTTGCGCTGCAATATGGGCGCGAAGCATACCGCAGTCCAACCGAGCAGGCACTCCAGAGCAGGTGCTGGACATCGCAGCGCAACCGGCGGGGAAGCCCTGGACACCGGAAAGGCT
>JAGRJX010000018.1:4153-12103 GCA_020442545.1 Lysobacterales bacterium | reverse complement strand
CCGCAATACCTCGGGCAGGCCAGCGTGGTGGCTGAAGTGCGCTCGCTCCTGCTCGCCGCCGTTCGCAGCGCCGTGCTGTGGCGACAGCTCGGCGGCAGCTACGTCGATCTGCTGCTGCGCCGTCGCGCGCTTCTGGAAGCGGTTGCTGTCCTGCGTGGCGAGTTGTCTGATTCGAAGTAATCCAGCGTCGCCCTGGCGTCGGCCGGAGTGATCGGGGCGTCCCAGTCTTCCATCAGCGTGGCGTAGAGCAGTTTCTCGAATTCGGCCTTGAAGCGAACGATAACGGCTTCCGGATCCTTGATGCGCTTGGCGTCGGAAATCAGGCCGAAATGCACTTCCCCGTTGTAGCTGAGGATGCTGACACCCAGGCCAATCGAGCCGGTCTGCGGCACCCAGAACATCAGGTCGCGGATGCGGGAGCCGGCAAGGTAGAGCGGCATCTGCGGGCCGGGAACGTTGGTCGCCACGGCGCTGGCCTTGCGCGAGAACAGCTCCAGCGCCACGCGCTGAAGCGGTGCCGGCGTCATGCCCAGTGCGGCCAGCAGACCGAAAGCCACGATGGCCTGACGCGACGACTTGAGCTGGCGCATGCAGTCGGCAACGCGCTCAAGGCGTCGCAGTGGATTGGGCTCGCCGACGGGCAAGTCGAGAAACACCAGACCGAAGTGGTTGCCGAGCTTCTTGGCATGTTCCAGCGGCCGCAGGTTGACCGGCACCGTGGCGCGGATGGTCAGGCCATTGACATCCTCGCCCTGCTCCATCAGGTAGCCCCGCAACGCGCCGGCAGCAGCCGCCATCAGCACGTCGTTGACCGTGCAGTCCAACGCTTTGCCAACCGTCTTGACCTCGTCCAGATCCAGCGGCTCGGCCCATGCGCAGCGCTTGCTGACGCCCAGCGGTCCCTTGAAACGGGTTTCCGGATCGTCCGGCAGACTCAGCGCGTAGGCCAGCTCCATGGCAATGTCGCCGCCGTCCCTGGCCAGGATCGCCGCCAGCGTCGGATCGCGGTAAATCTCCATGCCCTTCTCGAAGGCCTTCCCGCCCAGCTTCATGGCGCGATCAATGCCGGCCTTGGCCGGATCGAAGAACCTGCGGGTAACGCGTTCGCCGTCCTTCTTCAGCCATGACTGCGCCAGGTCGCTTCCGGGCTTGGCTCTCGGGTCGGTATCGGTCAGCGACAGCAGCACCTGGATCAGGGCAATACCGTCGGCGTAGCAGTGATGGATGCGGCAGATCAGCGCCGAACCGCCGTCGTAGGACTCCACCAGATGGAACTGCCACAACGGCTTGGAATGATCCAGCGGCGTCGACGCCAGCTGGCTGACCAGGCGCTGCAGCTCCTTCTTGCCAGCCGCACCGGGCAAGGCCGTCAGGCGGATATGCCAGTCGAGATCGAAGTCCTCGTCGTCTTCCCAATGCGCGGACGACTGGTTGTCGACGGCCTTCTGGCGAAAGCGACGGAAGGCCAGAAAGCGCTCGCGGATCAACTCGCGCAGACGGACGATTTCGAGCCGGTCGGCGAACATCAGCACGCCGGTGATCATCATCAGGTTGGTCGGCTTCTCCATTCGCAGCCAGGCCGTATCGACCCGCGACATGCCTTCACGTCGTCCCTTGTGCCTACCCACAGCTGTCATCACCCGTTCCCTGCTGTCATGCAACCGATGTAGCACGCGCTCCGGGAAGCGTCAACGAAGCTGCCGTGGTCTTGCGTCATTCTGACTGCAGCCGCGCAGCCGGGCGGCGCTGCCGCGCAAACCGGTTTGGAGGTCCGCCCGGCGCCACGCGGCAAGGCAATTCGGGGCTGAGGGCCGGTTCCGGACAGAGGCCTGGCTGCCCGCGTCGCGCCATGCGCGCCGTGACGATCTCATTCAGCGTCGATGAAACGCACCCGTCGCGTGATGCCGCAGGCCAGCTCGTAGCTGATCGTTCCGGCCGCGCTGGCGATGGTTTCGATGGGCAGCCCGGGACCCCAGAGCAACACTGGCGATCCGACTCTTGCATCGGGACAGGCTTCGAGATCAACCGCCATCAGATCCATGGAGACGCGACCCACGATGCGTGAGGGCTTGCCATCAACCAGCACCGGCGTGCCCGCAGGCGCCAGTCGCGGGTAGCCATCGCCGTAACCGATGGTGGCGATGCCGATGCAACCATCACGCGCGCAGACATGATCGCCGCCGTAGCCGATGCGGTCACCAACACGCACGTCCTTCACCGCGATCAGTCGCGTGTGCAGGCTCATGACCGGCACAAGGCCAAAGTCGGCGCCTGTCTTTCCGTCGACAACCGACATGCCGTACAGCGCGCCGCCGGGACGAATCCAGTCGCGATGACTGGCCGGCCAGCCCAGTACCGCCGACGAGTTCGCCAGCGAACGGTCACCGTCAATGTCGCGCAGCACGGCATCGAAGGCGGCCAGCTGTTCGGGCGTGTTCGGCGCGCCGAACTCGTCGGAACGCGCCAGATGGCTCATCCACTGGATGTCGGCATGGACATTCGGCAAGCCACGAAGGCGCTGCCGCAGCTCGGCCGCCCGCTCGGGCCGGAAGCCCAGTCGATTCATCCCCGTGTCGAGCTTGACCCACAGGCAAAGCGGATCAGCGCCGGGCAACTCTGCATCAAGCTCCAGCATGCGCAACTGTTCATCGCAATGGACAACGGCGTCCAGCTTGAGACGGCGCAGCATCGGCAGGTCAGCCGGCTCATCAAAACCCGACAGCAGCACGATGCGGTTGTCGAGACCGGCCGCGCGGATGCGCTCGGCATCCGACAGCGCCGCCACGCCAAAGGCATCGGCGTCGCGCAGCGTGGTCGCCACGCGTTCCAGGCCGTGGCCGTAGGCGTCGGCCTTGACCACCGCCATCACCCGGCTGTCCGGCGCGCGTCGCCGTAGCTCGGCAAGATTGTGTCGAAGCGCGGCGCGGGAAATGCTGGCCGCGGTGGCCCGGCTCATTCGAAGTGACCGGAAAACTCGTCGCGGCTCAGGTCCGCAAACAGCGTGTACTGACCCATGAAGGCCAGCTTCACCGAGCCGGTCGGCCCGTTTCGGTGCTTGCCGATGATCACCTCGGCCACGCCCTTTTCCGCAGATTCCTTGTTGTAGTACTCGTCGCGATAGATGAACAGGATGATGTCGGCATCCTGCTCGATGGCCCCGGATTCGCGCAGGTCGGCCATCACCGGTCGCCTGTCGGTACGCGATTCCAGCGAACGGTTGAGCTGCGACAGCGCAATCACCGGAATATCGAGCTCCTTGGCCAGCGCCTTCAGCGAGCGGGAGATTTCCGAAATCTCGGTGGCACGGGTTTCCTTGTTGCCCGGCACCTGCATCAGCTGCAGGTAGTCGATGACGATCACGCCAAGGTCATGCTCGCGCGCAAGGCGACGTGCGCGTGAACGCAGATCGATCGGCGAAAGGGCGGGCGTGTCATCAATGAATATCTTTGCGTCCGAAAGCATGCTGATCGCCGAGGTGACGCGCGGCCAGTCCTCGTCCTCCAGATTGCCGGTCTTCAGGCGGCTCTGGTCGATGCGACCCAGTGAGGACATCAGTCGGAAAGCCAGCTGCGGGGCCGACATTTCCATGCTGAACACGGCCGCAGCCTTCCTGGTCTTGATCGCCGCATTTTGCGCGATGTTGAGCGCCAGCGAGGTCTTGCCCATGGCCGGTCGCGCTGCGAGGATGATCAGGTCGCTCTTCTGCAGGCCGGAGGTCATTTCGTCCAGGTCACGCAGCCCGGTCGGCAGGCCGGTAAGCTCACCGCGGTTGTTGAAGCGCTGCTGCAGCACCTCGAAGGCATCCTTCAGGGCGCCGTTGATGCGCACGAAGCCCTGCCGACCCCGCGAGCCGGCTTCGGCAATGCGGAACACGTCCTGCTCGGCCTTTTCCAGCACCTCCGCGCTGCTGCGACCGTCCGGCTGGTAGCCGTCATTGACGATATCGGTGCCGACTTCGATCAGCTGACGCAGGATCGACTTCTCGCGAACGATGTCGGCGTAGGCCTTGATGTTGGCCGCACTCGGTGTGGTGGCAGCCAGCTCGATCAGATAGGCGCTGCCGCCAATCTCGGCGTCCTTGCCGCGCGATTCCAGCCATTCGCCCAGGGTCACCGCATCAAAGGGCTTGTTGTCCTCCGCCAGCTCGGCAATGGCGCGGAAGATCAGGCGGTGGTCACGGCGGTAGAAATCCTCCTCGGTGATCCGGTCGGCAATGTCCGTCCATTTGTCCGGCGACAGCATCAGCCCGCCCAGCACCGACTGCTCGGCATCCACGGAATTCGGCGGCACACGCGCGGTTTCCAGGCGGCGCGGCGATTCGTCAAAGTCGTAGTCGTTGAATTCGTTGGCGCTATGGGTGGGCATCGTCGTGTTCAATCTCTGCGGGATGGCGGAGCCATGCGCGACTCACCAGGAATCCTCGGAGTCGGCTGTCTCACACGATGATACGAAGCACAGGCACTGCGGCGATAGCCAATAGCCTATGGGCAGCCTGTGGATAAGGTGTGCAGCTTTTCTGGCGATCTGGTGGCAGCGAGGAAGTGAGGAGTCAGTCGCTCGCTTCGCTTGCGGTGAGTTGGGAGCCAAAGTAAATCAACAGCAGAAGCGCAAAGAAATCGACGACTCGTTCCCTCACCCGTTCGCGATGGCAGTCCTGGCGTCGTAAACGAAAAAGGCGCCCGAAGGCGCCCTTTTCATGACACGACAGCGTGGCCGTCGAAATCAGGCTTCCGCTTCGACGTTCACCTGGACGGTGACTTCGACGTCGGCGTGCAGGTGCACCAGCACTTCGTGCTCACCCACGTGGCGGATCGGGCCTTCGCCCATGATCACTTCGCTCTTGTGGAGCTCGTGACCGGCGGTGGTGAAGGCCTCGGCTATCTCGCGCGGGCCGATCGAGCCGTACAGCTTGCCTTCGGTGGAGGCGTTCGCGGCGATGGTCACCGACTGGCCTTCGAGGCGAGCCTTGCGCCCTTCGGCGCCGTCCATCACGGCCTTGGCCTTGGCTTCGTACTCGGCGCGACGCGCTTCGAACTCGGCCAGGTTGCTTGCAGTTGCCGGCACGGCACGGCCGGTCGGCAGCAGGAAGTTGCGGCCGTAGCCGGCGCGCACGGTGACCTTGTCACCCAGGTTGCCGAGGTTGGCCACCTTCTGCAGAAGAATCAGTTCCATGGTGTTGCTCCGTTTTCGTTAGCGACGACGCCCAGTGAGCGCCGCCGCAACCATTGCTGTTCGAAAAGGACGTCGTTGAATCAGAAGTGGCTGTCGCAGTACGGCAGCAGGGCCAGGTAGCGAGCGCGCTTGACCGCGGTCGACAGCTGACGCTGGTACTTCGCCTTGGTGCCGGTGATGCGGCTCGGCACGATCTTGCCGGTCTCGGTGACGTACTGGCGCAGGGTGTTGAGATCTTTGTAATCGATCTCGGTCACGCCCTCGGCGGTGAACTTGCAAAACTTGCGGCGGCGGAAGAACTTGGACATTTTCGTATTCCTTCAGGTCAGGCGCCGGATCAGGCCGTCGCTTCCTCGTTGGCGGATTCCTTTTCGTCTTTGGAATCGCTGTCATCGGAATCGTCATCGGACGAATCGTCATCGCGGCTGCCGCGGTTGTCGTCATCGCGACGCGGGCGACGCTCGCGCTCCGGCTTCTCGTCCTTCATCTTCAGGATGTGGCTCTGCTCGGTGACCGCCTCGTCACGCTTGACGATCAGGTGACGCAGCACCGCATCGTTGAAGCGGAAGCCCGACACCAGTTCGTCCAGCGCAGCCTGGCTGCACTCGATGTTGAGCATGATGTAGTGGGCCTTGACCAGGTTCTCGATCGGATAGGCCAGCTGACGGCGACCCCAATCTTCCTGACGGTGGATCTTGCCGCCATCGGCTTCGATCATTGCGCGGTAGCGCTCGACCATGGCGGGCACGTTCTCGCTCTGGTCCGGGTGGACCAGGAACACGACTTCGTAATGACGCATGTTGTTTCCTCTTGGATGCCGGCGGCGGAATTGCCGGTCGGCAGCCTCCCGGCAGCGCCGGTGAGGCGAGTCTCGCAGCCGAAACGGCCAGCGAGCCGCGCATTATCGCGGAATCAGTGACTGGCATGCAAGTGACGGCACCGGATCGGGTCAGGCGCCGACGTCTCCCACATCCTCGGTGGTGAAGCTCTCGCCGCAGCCGCATTCGCCGGCTGCATTGGGGTTGCGGAATACGAACTGCTGGTTGAGGCCTTCGCGGACGAAGTCGATTTCGGTACCGGACAGCATCGGCAGGCTGTCCGCGTCGATCAGCACGCGGATGCCGTCCACTTCGATGACCGTGTCGTCGTCACGCGCTTCGCGCGCCAGGTCGACGTTGTAGCCCCAACCGGAGCAGCCGGTGCGCTTCACGCCGAAGCGGAGCCCAATGGCCGATGGGTCGGTGGAAAGAAACCGGCGCACCCGCTGCATGGCGGCGTCGCTCAGGTTGACCGTGGAATCGGTAGGCTTTTGCATACCGCCATTCTAGGACGACGCTGATCAAGTATCCACCGCCATCAGCCCCCGCCCGACGTGCCCATCAAGCCTCTCCTTGGTGCCGTCGGGGCGTGCGTCCGCGAAGCCAGACTGGCCGTTCGTCTAGACGACGGCAAGCCGCTCACGGCCCGATCCAATCAGCGCCGCGTGGTCGGGTATCATTCACGGTTCCGTTTTCTCATCGTCCTTCCTTGCCGCCCGGAACGCCCGGTCGGCCCCAGCAGCCGGAGACCGTGGTTCATGAGCGTGGGCAGCATCGACGTCGTTAGCATCCAGCAGGCCCTTTCGGGCGATATCGCCGCCGACAGCAAGGTCAGCGTCCAGGGCTGGGTTCGGACCCGCCGCGACTCCAAGGCTGGCTTGAGCTTCGTCAATGTGTCGGATGGCAGCTGCTTTCATCCGATCCAGGTGGTGGCGCCGAACACGCTGGCCAACTACGACGACGAAGTCGCCCACCTCACCGCCGGCTGTGCCGTGGTCGCCACCGGCACGCTGGTGCAATCCCAAGGCAAGGGCCAGGGTTTCGAGATCCAGGCCGACGCCATTGAAGTTGTCGGCTGGGTCGATGACCCGGAAACCTATCCGATCCAGCCCAAGGCACATTCGCTGGAATTCCTGCGTGAAGTCGCACACCTGCGTCCGCGCACCAATCTGTTCAGCGCGGTGACACGCATTCGCCATTGCCTGGCGCAGGCCGTGCACCGCTTCTTTCACGAGCAGGGCTTCTACTGGGTCAATACGCCGATCATCACCACATCGGACGCCGAAGGCGCCGGTCAGATGTTCCGCGTCTCCACGCTGGACATGGCCAACCTGCCACGCTCGGATGACGGCGTGGTGGATTTCAGCCGTGATTTCTTCGGCAAGGAAACCTTCCTCACCGTGTCCGGCCAGCTCAACGTCGAAGCGTTCTGCCTGGCGCTAAGCAAGGTCTACACCTTCGGCCCGACCTTCCGCGCCGAGAACAGCAACACCAGTCGTCACCTGGCTGAGTTCTGGATGATCGAGCCGGAGATCGCCTTCGCCGACCTTAACGACGACGCCAACCTCGCCGAGGCCTTCCTCAAGTACCTGTTCCAGGCCGTGCTCGACGAGCGCGGCGACGACATGGCCTTTATCGCCCAGCGCGTACAAAAGGATGCGATCACGCGACTTGAAGCCTTCATCAAGGCGCCGTTCGAGCGCATCGACTACGGCGACGCCATCACCCAGCTGCAGAAGGCCGGCAAAAAGTTCGACTTTCCGGTGGAATGGGGCCTGGACCTGCAGACCGAGCACGAGCGCTGGCTAACCGAGGAGCACGTTGGCTGCCCGGTGGTGGTGATGAACTATCCCGAGCACATCAAGGCCTTCTACATGCGCCTCAATGACGACGGCAAAACGGTCGCCGCCATGGACGTGCTGGCGCCGGGCATCGGCGAGATCATCGGCGGCAGCCAGCG
>JAGRJX010000018.1:1159-4130 GCA_020442545.1 Lysobacterales bacterium | reverse complement strand
AGCGCATGGCGCAGTTCGGCCTCGATCCCGAGCACTACGGCTGGTATCGCGACTTCCGCCGCTACGGCACCGTGCCGCACGCCGGCTTTGGTCTCGGCTTCGAGCGCCTGGTGGTCTACGTCTGCGGGCTGGCCAACATCCGCGACGCCATTCCCTACCCGCGCGTGCCCGGCGGAGCGGAATATTGAGCGAGATCGTCATGCAGAACGGCCAGCAGGACAGCTGGTGGATCAGCTTCCTCGGTCGCACCCAGGTCTGGGCGCGGCTGCGCCTGCTGGAAGCCGGCACCGCCGAAGTGTTCGACAGTGCCGGCAACACCTTCCCCTACGACAGCGAAGACTCAGCTCGCAGCGCCCTGCTCGACGCCGACTTCCGCGAGCGCGAAGGACTGGACGAAAGCGATGCCGCCGAACTCGGTTTCCTGCTCGACGAACTGACGCCGCCACAAGGTGACGACGACGCCCGCCTGCTGGCGCAAATGATCCGGCAGCCGCCCAAGGGCGGTTGAGCGGAGCCAGCGGCAGGCGACTGCAAGCCAAGCGACAGCAGGCTAGCGACAACAGGAGAACATCATGAAACTGGAACTCCACAGCCGCCACGCGCTGGTCTGCGGTGCTTCGGAAGGCATTGGCCGCGCTGCGGCGATGGCACTGGCCGGCATGGGCGCGTCGGTGACGGTCCTGGCCCGACGTGAAGCCGTGCTGCAAGAAATCGTCGCGCAGCTGCCAAATGACGGTAGCCAGCAGCATGGTTTCATCGCGCAGGATGTCGGCGACACCGCCGCCCTGAAAGCCGCCGTCGAGTCGCTGGTATCCGCAGAGCCGGTGCAGATACTGATCCACAATAGCGGTGGCCCGCCAGGTGGACCAGCCCATGCCGCATCAATCGACGAATACCTGACAGCCTTCCGCCAGCACCTGGTTGCCGGCCAAACGCTGCTGCAGGCGCTGCTGCCGGGCATGAAAGACGCAGGCTATGGTCGCCTGGTCAACGTGATCTCAACCTCGGTCAAGGAGCCGATCAACGGACTTGGCGTGTCCAATACCATCCGCGGTGCGGTGGCGAGCTGGGCCAAGACGCTTGCGACCGAACTGGGCCCGTTCGGCATCACTGCCAACAACGTTTTGCCCGGCTTCACCCGCACGGGTCGCCTCGCCAACATTCTGGCCAACAAGTCCAAAGCGCAAGGCATCAGCGAGGACGATGTCGCCAAAGGCATGCTGGCCGGCGTGCCGGCCGGCCGCTTCGCCGAAGCGGATGAGATCGCCAACGCCGTCGCCTTCCTTGCCTCACCCGCGGCGAGCTACGTGAACGGCGTCAACCTGCCGGTGGATGGCGGACGCACGCGCTCGCTGTAGTCTTTTGCATACTTGCCGATCGCTATGCAAGCAGCAGCGCGTTGCTTGGCACGCAGCAAAAGTTTGCTGGCGTGAATTGGCTTTCTCACTTCTGACAGACAGCGAAGCTGTCGACTGACTCCCTCACTCGCTCTCATGCCCGAAGGTCCGGAAATTCACCGTGCTGCGGACTCGCTGTCCGCAGTGCTCACCGGCAGGACGCTGACCCGCGCCTGGTTCGCTTTTCCGGAACTCAAGCCGCACGAAAAGCGCCTGCGTGGTCGCGAGGTGCTCGGTGTCGAGGCACGAGGCAAAGCGATCGTGACCCGCTTCGACAACGGCTGGACGCTGTACTCGCACAACCAGCTCTACGGGCAATGGCGAGTTCTCTGCGCCGGTGAGGAAGCGAAAACGACCCGCAGCCTCCGCGTCGCGCTGGAAACCGACCAGCATCGCGCCCTGCTCTTCTCCGCTTCCGACGTGGAACTGATTCGGGACGAGGATCTGGACCAGCAGCCCTACCTCGCTCGCCTCGGCCCGGATGCGCTTGATCCAGCAACCACGCATGACGATATTCGCGCGCAGTTGATAAATCCGCGCTTCAGCGGCCGCTCGTTGGCAGCGCTACTGCTCGATCAGGGCTTCGTCGCCGGCATGGGCAACTACCTGCGCGCCGAGGTGCTGTTCGACGCGGGCATTGCCGCACACCATCGCCCGCGTGATCTGGACGACGACATTCGCGCGCGCCTCGCTAATGCACTGCTGGCAATTCCCCGGCACAGCTATCGCACGCGTGGCGTCGAGCGCATCGGCGCCGGCATGCGTGCGGACCTGCAGTACGACGACGGCGAGCGATTCCGTTTTAGGGTCTTCGGCCGAGACGGAAAGCCCTGCGAACGTTGCGGAACCGCGATTGTCCGAAGCGAATCGGCTGGGCGTCGGCTTTATTGCTGTCCAAAGTGCCAGCAATAAGCAAGACCATCCGCGGCGAACGCTAGCTCAATCATGACGGCCCAAACTCGTCAATGGCGCTCCCAATCCTGTTCATGGCGTCCCGAACCCCGCTTGTGGTGAGCGAATGGCTGTTTCAATTCCGATGTGGTTCTGTGAATGGTGAAAGCGTTACCCTTGCCGCCCATGACTGACTCCAACGCCAGCGCCTCGACACTACGGCTGATCGGCCACCTGATTGGCGGCAAGTCGGTGATGGGGGCAAGCCACATCGACGTTTTCGATCCGGCGGTTGGCCGTCCGATGGCGCGCTGCGCGGATGGCGATGCAGACACCGTGGATGCCGCTGTCGCGGCTGCCCGTGCTGCCCAGCCGGCCTGGGCCGCGCTGTCCGGCGACGAACGCGGACGCTGGATGAACCGACTGGCAGATGCGCTGGAAGAACGACTCGACACGGTGGCCGAAGTCGAATCCCGCAATGGCGGCAAGCCGCTGGCGCTGGCGCGGGATGCGGAAATCCCGCGTGCCGTCGCCAACCTGCGTTTCTTCGCCGCCGCCGCCAGCCAGTTCGCCAGCGAAGCGCACCACGGCAGCGCCGGCCTCAACGTCACCTTGCGCCAGCCGCTGGGCGTGGTCGCCTGCATCAGTCCGTGGAACCTGCCGCTGTACCTGTTCACCTGGAA
>JAGRJX010000018.1:0-1089 GCA_020442545.1 Lysobacterales bacterium | reverse complement strand
TGGGCGATATCAGCCGCGAAATCGGCTTCCCGCCCGGCGTGCTGAACATCGTGCAGGGCCGCGGCGATGGGGTCGGCCAGGCGCTGGTCGAGCATCCGCGCATCAAGGGCATTACCTTCACCGGCAGCACACGCGTTGGTCGCGCCATCGGACGCAGCGCCGGCGAGCGGCTGGTGAAGTGTTCACTGGAGCTGGGCGGCAAGAATCCGACCTTGGTATTCGCCGACGCACCGCGCGATGGGCTGATCGACACCCTTGTCCGCAGCGCCTTCCAGAATAGCGGGCAGATCTGCCTCTGCGGTTCGCGCATCCTGATCGAACGTAGCGTCTATCCTGAAATCCGTGATGCGCTGGTTGATGCCGCGAAACGCCTCCAGCCCGGCGATCCGCTGGACGCGAGCACCACGCTAGGTCCGATGGTCTCGCAGGCGCACTTCGACAAGGTGATGAGCTGCATCCAGCGCGCCCGCGACGAAGGTGGTCGCGTGCTTTGTGGCGGTGAACGCTTCCAGCTCGACGGCGAAATCGTCAACGGCTGGTTCATCCAGCCAACGATTATCGAGAGCCTCGGCCCGGATTGCGCCACCAACCGCGAGGAAATCTTCGGCCCGGTGGTGACGTTGCAGGCCTTCGACAGCGACGACGAAGCCCTCGCCATCGCCAACGCCAGCGACTACGGGCTCGCCGCCAGTGTCTGGACCGATTCCCTGAGCCGCGCCCAGCGTATGGCTTCCGACATCGACTGCGGCATCGTCTGGATCAACACCTGGCTCAAGCGCGACCTGCGCACGCCCTTCGGTGGCATGAAGCAGTCCGGCGCCGGCCGCGAAGGCGGCATGGAAGCCATGCGATTTTTCACGGAACCCAAGAATGTCTGCTTTGGAGTCGATTGACTGATGAGCCAACTCAAACACCTGATTGAAAGCAATCGCGCGTGGTCAGAGAAAGTCCGCGCAGAAGACCCAGGCTTCTTCGAGCGGCTTTCGGACCAGCAGGCCCCAAAGTATTTCTGGATCGGCTGTTCGGATTCCCGCGTGCCGGCGAACCAGGTTACTGGTCTCGCACCGGGCGAGGTGTTCGTCCATCGCA
>JAGRJX010000132.1 GCA_020442545.1 Lysobacterales bacterium | reverse complement strand
GCCAGCATCGCCTGCAGGATTTCGCGCGACTGCGTGGTCTGCGCCTGGTCGACGATGCTGGCCTGCAGGCCGCGCACGTCGAGGTTGATGGCAAAGCCGAACAGCAGCAGCTGCAGCGTCGGGATGCCGATCATCATCGCCACGGTCATGCGGTCGCGGGCGAGCTGGCGCAGCTCCTTGACGATGATCGCGAACAGGCGGCGGGGTTTCATGGCTTGCCACCCTCACCGTCACCCTCGCCTTCACCCATCTGCGGGAGAGGGATATTCGGATCATCGTCACGGCGATGTCCCGGTTCGCCATGGGTGACGTCAACGAACACATCCTCGAGATTCGGCGCCACTGTCGACACCTTGGCGTCGACGCCCGCGTCCGCAAGCCGACGCTCGACTCGCGCTACGCTGTCCTCCACCTGCGCACGATGCAGCAGCACACGCAGGACATTGCCGACCTGCGCGACACTCTGCACGCTGCCGGACCCGAGCAAGGCCTTCTGCGCGCGGCGCGGTGCATCCGTGTCCACCCGCAGCGTGCGGCCGCCCAGCGCCTCGGCAAGCTGCTGCGGCGGCCCATCGGCAACCAGCCGTCCTTCGTCGAGAATCGCCAGCCGATGACAGCGTTCGGCCTCGTCCATGTAGTGCGTGGACACCAGAATGCTGGTGCCGGCATCGGCCAGCGCGAACAGCTTGTCCCAGAAGTCGCGGCGCGACTCGGGATCGACCGCGCTGGTCGGCTCGTCGAGGAACAGCAGCTCAGGCTCGTGGATGATCGCAGCGGCCAGCGCCAGCCGCTGCTTCTGCCCACCGCTGAGGGTGCCGGCGAGCTGCTTCGCGCGGTCATCCAGCCGATATTCCCGGAGCAACTCGCCAACGCGTTGCTTCGCCCTGTCACGCGGGAGCTCCTGCACCGCCGCGAGGAACTCCAGGTTTTCACGCACGGAAAGATCCTCGAACAGCGAGAAGCGCTGGGTCATATAGCCGATGCGCCGACGCAGCGTTTCCGACTGCCGGGGAATATCGAGGCCAAGCACGTTGATCTCGCCTTCGGTGGGCAAGAGCAGCCCGCAAAGCATGCGGATGGTGGTCGATTTTCCCGAACCGTTCGGACCGAGGAATCCATGGATCTGCCCGCGCGGCACGTCGAGATCGACGTGATCGACAGCGACCAGCTCGCCGAAGCGGCGGGTCAGGCCGCGTGCGCGGATGGCCAGTGGCGAGTCCGGGTTGTCCATTGAGCGTGTTTCAGCGGCCATCGCCGGCATTCGCCTCGAAATGCACAATGACCGGCAGACCGGTTGGCAGGTCCTTCGCCGAATCATCCAGCATGACATCGGCCGGATAGCTGAGCCGCGCGGCGTCCTGCCCGCTGAGCGCGTAGTAAGGCGTGAAGGCCGCGTCCGACGCGATCCAGCGAACGGTGCCAGCAACGCCTTGTTCGCGACCGCGCACCGTCACCTGCAGACGATCACCGATATTCATACGCGCACGCTGCGCCTCGGGCACGAAGATGCGCGCGTAGGGACGATCGCCAGTGAGCAGGATCGCCAGCGGTGCGCCGGGATTCGGCTGGTCGCCCAGTCGATACGGGAGGCTCTCGATGATGCCGTCCTGCGGCGCGCGCACGCTGAGCTTGTCCAGCGCCACTTCGGCCTGCGTCACCGCCGCCCGCGCGGCAGTCACCGCCGCGTGCGCCTGCTCCAGCTGCTCGGAGCGCGTGCCGTTGCGAAGCGCATCCAGCGCGGCACGCGCCTGTCGCAGTTCCGCGTTGGCGCTGCGCGCTTCGGCACTCGCCCTGTCCAGCGCGGATGCTGCCATCAACTTGCGCTCCACCAGGTCCTGCACCCGGCGCTGCTCCTTGTTGGCGGCATTCGAGCGCGCCTGCGCGCCGGAAACTCGCGCCTCGGCCTCACGTCGGGTCTCGCTGCGCGCACCCGCCTCAGCTTCGCGCAGGACGGCCTTGCGCAGGTTCAAGTCAGCAACTGCCGCGTCGACGCGCGCCTGCTGCGTCCGTGCGTCGAGCTGGACCAGCAGCGTGCCGGCCAGCACCTTGTCGCCTTCCTTCACCGGCAGGTCGACGATGGGTTCGGACTGCGTCGCCGGCAGCGTGATGCGGTCACGCTCCAGCAGGCCGACAGCCGTAGGCGCTTCTGGCTGGCAGCCGGCGAGCAGCGCAGCCGCCGACAGTGCCAGTACGAGCCGGGCGGTTCCGGTGGAAAAGACGTTCATTCGGCATCCTCCAGGCGCAGGCCGTCATGCAGCAGTCGCCACGTGTGCTCCTGCAGGCTCGTCATGTCGATATCATCAGCCGCGAACACCTGACGCCAGATTGGCGCGGCGGCGGCGGGGAACAGGGTCAGGCCAACCAGTGAAACCACCAGCAACCGTGGATCGAGCTCGGGGTTGAGGCGACCGGATTTCTGCGCCGCGACAAAGCGTTGCGCCAGCGCGCGCGGCAACATGTCGGCGCCGTGTCGCAGGAACACCTCGCGCAGCGCGCCGCCGTCGAGCAGCACCTCGCGCAGCCACAGCGTCGGTAGCCACGGATACTCGGCCACCGCCTCGCCGATGGCGCTGGTGAAGCTGGCGATTAATGTCGCCGGATCATCTCCCGCCAACGCCAGTTGCGCGCCGACGTGGCGCAGCACTGGCATCAGCCGCTCCTCGACCACCGCCTGCTGCAGGGCGTCGCGACCGCCGAAGTAGTAGTTGAGCAGCGCCGGCGTCACGCCCGCCTCTTCGGCAATGCCGCGCGCCGTGGTCGCGGTCATGCCATCACGGACGAATCGCGCCAGCGCGGCATCGAGCAGGCGGGTGCGCTGGCCGGCGCTGTCGCCGCCGTCGTTGGCGGCTGGACGGCCCGGACTGCGACGTTTTGCAGATGCCGAGGTCATGCAATTGGGGGGCTGGCGATCTTCATGCCGCATAATTTAATTCATCGTTTAATTAAACGCAAGACAGACAATCACTACCGCTGAACACGACGACTGGCGCTGGTCGCCCACACCGGCAGTCGCTACCCTTCGCGCCCATGAGTAACGTCACCGAACTGACCTTCAAGCTGGAGCCGATCGACAACGAGCGGCTGACCAACCTCGCCGGCCCGCTGGACGAGCACCTGCGCCAGATCGAGATGCACCTCGGCATCGTTGTCGCGCAGCGCGGCGGCGTGTTTCGCGTGAGCGGCGATCCGGACATCCTGCCGCGCGCCGAAAAGGTGATCCGCCAGCTCTACGACGACACCGAAAAGGAGGCGCTGGATCCGCACAAGGTCCACCTGCACCTCAACGAGGCCGGCGTCGGCGCATTGGC
>JAGRJX010000390.1 GCA_020442545.1 Lysobacterales bacterium | reverse complement strand
GGCGGCGGCTTCACCTGGGGCTCGGCACTGATCCGCTACTGATCGGTAGTGCGGCGGCCCGCTTCCGCGGACGACCAAGTCATGCGATCAACCGACCAGGGCGCCGTTCGTGAAGTCATCGATGGCCGGACCATCTGGCGCAAGCGTTACGGTGGCGAAGAGCGACGGTTGCTGAAGTGGCTGCTGCGCCAGTTGTGCGTCTTGCTGCGAACGCCCGCGCTGCGACCGGTCCGCAGCCAGACCGCCGCCGGAAAATGCCGCACCGAGCGCCAGCAGATTGAACGGCTGGCTTCGCTGGGCATGCCGGTTCCCGATGCTGTCGCGACGTCGACGGTCGAAATCTGCCTTTCCGACCTCGGGCCCAGCCTTGCCCAGGTCTGCCGTTCGGCGCCGGATGTTTCGCATGCCGAGTCCCTGGTGCGGGCCGGCTTTGATGCCTTGCTGGACCTGCATCGCCGTGGCGGCAACCTCAGTCAGGCGTTTGCGCGCAACATGACCTGGCAGGATGGTCGGGTCGGCTTCATCGACCTGGAAGAAGACCCGTTGACGGTGATGGACCTGCACCAGGCGCAGGCGCGCGACGTGTTGTTCTACGTCAGCTCCAGTGCGCGCTTCATGTCCACTCACCCGCAACGCTATGCCGACCTTCTGCTGGCGCACCTGTCGTGCGAGTCGGCGGCCGTACGCGAGGAAGTGCAGCGAACCGCGCATCGCCTGCGCTGGGTCTCGCCACTGGCCCGGCTGGGCGGCATGCGCGCGCAGGCGCTGGCCGTGGCGCTGGAAAGCCTGCGCCAGGCGGGATAGCCGGGTCTTGCGCCGGGTATCCGCTTTACCCTACGCAGCGGTACAGACAAATCGGCGGACCGGTGCGCTAAAATGACCGGCTGTTTTCAAGGCATTGGTTTGCAATGACGGTTTGCCGCAACGACCTCGCTTTCCTGTTCCCCGGCCAGGGCTCGCAGTCCGTGGGCATGTTGGCCGAGCTTTCCGAGCAGCATTCGCTGATCCGCGATTGCTTCCGCGAAGCCGGCGATGGCGCCGATGTCGACCTCTGGAGGCTGTCACAGGCCGGTCCTGAGGAGATGCTGAACCGCACCGAGTACACGCAGCCGGCCTTGCTGGCGGCATCGGTGGCGATGTGGCGTCTGTGGAACAGCGTTGACGGCGCAAAGCCGGCGCAGCTGGCCGGTCACAGCCTTGGCGAATACAGTGCGCTGGTCGCAGCTGGTGCGCTGTCATTGCACGATGCGGCGCGTATTGTCCGCGTCCGCGGCCAGCTGATGCAGGCGGCGTCGCCGGAAGGTGAAGGCGCGATGGCGGCCGTGATCGGCACCGAGGATGCCGTGGTCGAGCAGGTCTGCGCCGACGTTTCCGGCAGTGCCGACGTTTCCGGCAGTCATGTCGTGGTGCCGGCCAACTACAACTCGCCGGGTCAGATCGTCATTGGCGGTCATGCCGATGCGGTGGATAGAGCACTGGCGGCGCTGGCCGAGCAGGGCGTGCGCAAGGCGGTGAAGCTGGCGGTCAGCGTGCCCTCGCACACGCCGCTGATGCGCGAAGCCGCCAACCAGCTGGGTGAGGCGCTCGGCGGCGTGGACTGGGACCTGCCGAAGATTCCGGTCACCCAGAACGTCGACGCCGTGGTCCACCAGAGCCCCGAAGCGATCCGCGATGCACTGGTTCGTCAGCTGTACCTGCCGGTGCGTTGGACGCAATGCGTGCAGGCGATGGCCGGCAATGGCGCAACGCATTTCGTCGAATGCGGCCCCGGCAAGGTGCTGAGCGGCCTGATGCGTCGTATCGACAAGTCGCTGAAAGCGCAGCCGCTGGGCAGCCTGTCGGATTTCGAAACCGCTCACGAAGCGCTGGTTTGACCAGATCGCTGCTGCGCAGCACGCGTGAACGAATCACCAATCACCAATCACGGACTTGTCATGACTGATCTTCCACTGCAGGGCCAGGTTGCCCTGGTTACCGGCGCCAGCCGTGGCATTGGTGCCGCCATTGCCGACGAGCTGGCGGCCCAGGGCGCCATCGTGGTCGGCACGGCAACCAGCGACAACGGCGCTGCCGCCATCGGCGCGCGACTGGCCGCCAAGGGCGGGCATGGCCGCAGGCTCGACGTCACCGACGCCGACAGCGTGTCGGCGCTGATCGATACGATCAGCAAGGACATCGGTCCGATTGCGATCCTGGTCAACAATGCCGGCATCACCCGCGACAACCTGCTGATGCGCATGAAGGACGAGGACTGGCAGGCGATCATCGACACCAACCTCAGCAGCGTCTTCCGCACCTGCAAGGCGGTGATGCGCGGCATGATGAAAGCGCGTCATGGCCGCATCATCAACATCGCCTCGGTGATCGGCCTGACTGGCAACCCGGGGCAGGCGAACTACGCGGCGGCCAAGGCCGGCATCATCGCTTTCTCGAAGTCGATGGCGCGCGAAGTCGGCAGCCGTGGCATCACCGTCAACGTGGTGGCGCCGGGCTTCATCGACACCGACATGACCCGCG
>JAGRJX010000131.1 GCA_020442545.1 Lysobacterales bacterium | reverse complement strand
GTACATCCTGGGCTTCCAGAAGCAGCTCAACGACAACTTCTCGGTGGGCGTGCGCGGCATCTATCGTGACCTGAAGCGCGCGATCGACGATACCTGTGACTACCGTCCGATCATCCAGTGGGCCTACGACAACGGCTTCACCGGCGACGGCGGCGTGTTCATCACCCCGGACCAGCGCACCCAGGACAGCGACATCGCCGCCTACAACCCGGGCTTCGCGTTCTGCCATCTGTACAACCCGGGCAGCGACGTGGTGTTCCGCATGGACATCAATGGCGACGGTACGCTTGAAACCGTCAATATCGGTGCCGATGAAGTCTGGGAAGAAGGTAACGCCTTTGGCCTCACCCCGGGCATGGTCAAGCTCGGTCCGGCTGCCAAGCGTACCTACCAGGCCGTCGAAATCTTCTTCGAAGGCAACTGGGACAAGTTCTTCCTGCAGGGTTCGTACACCTGGGCGCAGAACAAGGGCAACACCGAAGGCGGCGTGAAGTCCGATATCGGTCAGTCCGACACCAACGTCACCCAGGACTTCGACTATCCGGAGCTGGGCGAAGGTGCCTACGGCTATCTGCCGAATGACCGTCGCCACACCCTGAAGCTGTTCGGCAACTACCTCATCAATGATGAGTGGTCGGTGGGCGGCAACCTGCTGGTCCAGTCCGGTCGTCCTGAGAACTGCTTCGGTTTCCATCCGATCTCCTCGGGTTATGGCAACAGCTACTTCTACTGCGGTGGCGTTCAGGTGCCGCGTGGCAGCGCCGGTCGCACGCCGTGGACGAAGTCGCTGGACATGAATGTCCGCTATGCGCCGGCGTTCGCCGACGGTAACCTGGCGTTCAAGATCGACGTGTTCAACATCTTCAATGCGGACAGCGTGACGGCCGTGGATGAAGCTGGTGAAGACTCGAACGGGTCCCCGCGTCCGCTGTATTACCTGACGCCGACCAACTGGCAGGCACCGCGCTCCGTGCGCTTCTCTGTCCAGTACGACTTCTAAACCAGTCGTTTTGCTGTATCTTCAACGGCCGCCTTCGGGCGGCCGTTTTTTTATTGGCGGCCGGAACGATGCGAACCGTCGACGGGACACGGGCAGGGCATGAACGAACTGGAAACATGGCAGCGGGCGGAGCAGTTGCTCGCCCAGAAGCAGGTGCTAGCGGCGAGGCAGCAGTACATTGCGCTGCGCGGTTCTGTCGAGCTTGGAATTGCGGCAAGGATGCGCCTGTCGATGATCGCCGGGGCAATGGGCAATTTCCGCGAAGCTGTCGATGAGGTTGTCGGCGGCACTGCAGACCTGCACCAGCAGTCGGATCCCCACGCGTTGTCGATGCTGTTCAAGCGACTGATTGGCCTGGGCGAACAGCAGTTCGCCCTGCGCGTAGCACGCGCCAGGGCCTTGCGCGAATGTCACGACATTGAGCCGCTGGCCGAGGTTGGCAAACTGCTGAGCGACCACGGCTTCCCGGAAGATGCCCTCACATTTCTCGAGCGTGCGCTGGCCAAAGGCCTGGCAAGCGCGCCACTGCACTTCCTGATCGGCACTTGCCGCATGCGCCTGGGCGACAAGGACCGTGCAGAGCAGAATCTCGAGCGCGGCATAGCGCTGGATGCCGGCTTTTCTCCCAACCATTGGCAGCTGTCGAAGCTGCGTCGGCAAACCAACGCCAGCAACCACGTTGATCGTCTGCGTCGTGCGCTGGCGCAGGCTCGCCAGCCGTCTGATCGTGCGGCGTTGGGCTACGCCCTGTTCAAGGAACTGGACGACCTTGGCGACTATCAGGCGGCATGGGATGCCTGGCAGCCGGCAGCAGCGACGATGAAGTCGGCGACAGGCTACCAGTTGCAGCGGGACACGGATCTGCTCCAACAGCTGGCAGATGTGGACCGGCAGTGCGGCGAACTGGCAACGAACCGGCAGGCGGCGAGTGCACCCACGCCCATCTTCATCGTGGGATTGCCGCGTTCGGGTACGACGTTGTTCGAGCGCATGCTGGGTCGGCACAGCGCGATTGCCGTGGGTG
Organism: Lysobacterales bacterium; assembly: GCA_020442545.1. GTDB lineage: Bacteria > Pseudomonadota > Gammaproteobacteria > Xanthomonadales > Xanthomonadaceae > JACKOX01. Next base: position 19,067 of record JAGRJX010000131.1, on the reverse strand, counting down.
GCGAGCTGGGAGATCTGGTGATGCAGCTGCGCTACGTGGCCAATCAGCCGGGCGTGGCCAACCTCGATCAGAAGCTGGTCGCGTCGCTGCCGGAAATTGAGTACGCGGCATGGGGCCAGCGCTATGAGCAGCATGTCGCATGGCGAGGTCAGGAAAAAGCCTGCCTGACCGACAAGTTGCCAACCAACTTCCGACTGGTCGGTTTCATCCTCCGCGCCCTGCCAGGAGTGAGGATCATCCACATGGAGCGCGATCCGCTAGCGGCTTGTTTCAGCAATCTCAGGGAGTGTTTCTTTGGCGGCAGCTATGGCTACAGCAACGATCTGGCGGACATGGCCGGCTACTACCGAGCCTATCGGGAGCTGATGGCGCACTGGGACCAGCGTTACCCGGGTCGGGTGCATCGCGTGCGCTACAACGAACTGGTCACCGAGACGCGTCCCGTACTCGAACAGGCATTGCGTTACTGTGGCTACGACTGGGAAGACGCGTGCCTCGATACCGGGGGCGTCGGCGATGTGGTGGCTTCAGCCAGCGCTGCCCAGGTCCGCGAGCCGATCCATACGCGAAGCGTGGCCCATTGGCGACACTATGAGAAGCAGCTGCAGCCGATGATCGACGCCCTCGGCGACCACGCCGAAGCATCGCGCTGACGGAAGCAGGCATCGGGATGGCGGCCGGAAACGTCATGGCAGGTTGCCGTACCACGAGAAATCTGAAGAGCCGTTGAGATGAGGATACAGAAACGTTGGCAGCTTGCTGAGCAGGCTTTCGAAACGGGCAACCTGACGCTCGCCGAAAGCCACTTTCACGATTTGCTGCGGTTTCCGGAGTTTGCGCTGGTCGCGAGATTCCGTTTGTCGCAGATTGCCGGCAAGCGGGGCAACCTCCGGGCCGCCGCCGAACAGACGCTCGCGGCAGTCAATGACCGCGTAGCACCTGACCCGGAAGGCCTGTCGACCCTGGTCGACAGGTTGCTCACCCTTGGCGAGGCGGAGGCAGCGGTTTCGGTAGCCGAACGGCCGGCGCTGCTGCAGTCGCGCGACGTTCGGGCGCTTTCCGACGCCGGACGAACGCTCTACTACAACGACCTCACGGACCAGGCGTTTCACCTGCTGTCGCGCTGTGTCGAGCTGGGTGCGGACGGTTCGCGCCTGCATCACATGCTGGGCGGCTGCCATCTGCGCCGTGGTGACATCGAGGCGGCGGAACGGAGCTATCGCCGGAGTCTGGAACTGGAACCGGGAGCGCCGCCGGTACATTGGAGCCTGGCCAAGCTGCGTCGGCAGGTGCCTGAATCCAACCATGTGGATGTCCTGCGTGGTCTGCTGGAAACGCCGCCGGCCAGACCTGACGATGAGGCGGTGCTTTGCTACGCACTGTTCAAGGAACTGGATGATCTGGGCGACCATGCTGCGGCCTGGCCCTGGCTTGAGCGTGGCATGCAGCTGCAGCGTGGCCAGTCCGGCTATGACATCAACGCCGAACTGGCCCTGCTTGAGCGCATCGAAAGTGTCGATGCCGAACTCCCTCCGCCGACGCCCGCCACAACGCCTGACGCGGCAACGGTATCGCCGATCTTCATCGTTGGTCTGCCGCGCGCCGGCAGCACCCTGCTGGAGCGCGCCTTCGGCCTTCACAGCCAGGTGCATGGTGGCGGCGAACTGACCGATTTTCCGCGTCAGGTGCGCATGTCGCTGAACCTGGCGAGTTCCGCCCAGCTTGACGAGTCCCATGTTGCAGCCATGACGCACCTTGATCCGCTGGATCTTGGCCGCCGCTACCGGAAACACGTCGCCTGGCGCGCGCAGGGGAAAACCCGGCTTACTGACAAGCTGCCGGTCAACTTCCGTTTCATCGGCGCCATCCTGCGCGCAATGCCGGACGCGCGTATCGTGCATATTCATCGTGATCCGGTTGCGGCCTGCTTTGCCAACCTCCGCGAATACTTTTTTGGCGGCAACTACGGCTACAGCTACGAGCAAGAGGAAGTAGCCACCTATGTCCGCGCCCATCGGCGCTTGATGGCGACGTTCGACCAGCGTTATCCGGGTCGGGTGCTGTCGTTGCCCTATGCCGAGCTGGCAAGTAGTCCGGATGTCGCGCTGCAGCGCACCTTCGAGCATTGCGGACTGGTCTGGGAGCCGCAGTGCGGCCAGGTGGAGCGCAACACGGCACAGGTTTCCACGGCCAGCGCCACACAGGTGCGCGAGCCGATTCATACCCGCAGCGTGGCGCACTGGCGCAACTACGAAGCACAGCTGCAGCCGATGATCGACGCGCTGGGTGCACTTGCCACGGCTGGAGATCCGGCATGAGCCCGGTGAGCGACATGCAGGCATTGCAGCAGACGCTGCGGGCGCGGGTGCAGGTCAAGGACTGGGTCGGCGCGGCGACCACGCTTCGACAGATGCTGACCCTGCAGCCCGGCAATGCCGAGCTGCTGATCCAGCTGTCCTACATGGAATCCGGTGCCGGCAACTATCGGGCCGCAGGCGAGGCCATTGTCGAGGCGGCAAAGCGACCGCCTCGCCATCCGGAGGCGCTGGGCGATCTGATGGCGCGCCTGCGCACCTTCAATGAAGCCGAAGTGTTGGGACGGCTGATCGAGCAGATTGGGCCGATTGAGCGAATTCCGATCCCGCTGCTGATCCAGGCCGGCGCGCAATGGAGCTACCTCAACGAGCAGACGCGTGCGCTCAGGCTGCTGGACGAGGCGAAGCGAGGCGATCCGGACTACCCGCCGACACTGCTGGCGCGCACGCAGGTGCTGACCTACCTGGGTCGCATCGACGATGCGCAGGCTGATGTCGACCGGGCGCTTCGGCGCGCGCCGCAGATCGCGCAGGCGCACTGGCTGTGCTCGCGGTTGCGCAAGCAGACCAGCGAATCCAACCACGTTGCACAGATCCGCCAGGAGTTGCAGCGCCCGAACCGTTCGTCGCGTGACGTGTCGCTGCTCGCGTTTGCCCTGCACAAGGAGCTGGATGATCTGGGCGATCATGCCGGAGCGTGGTCAGCACTGGAGCAGGGCTGCCGGGCAAAGCGCGCGACCCTGCCGTATCAGCGGGAAGCAAGTCACCGCCTGGTCGAGGGTCTGATGCGACTCCCGGCTGGCTCGGGCGAGGTCGTGGCAGCTGATGCTGCACCACCGACGCCGATCTTCATCGTCGGCATGCACCGCTCCGGTACCAGTCTGCTGGAGCAGCTGCTGTCCGGTCACGACGCGGTGCTCGCCACCGGTGAGCTGTACGACTTCACCTGTGCGATGCGCTACGGGACCAACCACCATTGCCGCGGCGTGATCGACCAGGGCATCGTCGATCGGGCAGGGCAGATTGACTTTGTCGATGTCGGACAACGCTATCTCGACGGCGTTGCCTGGCGCCTGGGCGATCGCCGCCTGTTCAGCGACAAGCTGCCCTCGAACTTCCTCAACATCGGCTTCATCTGCCAGGCACTGCCGCAGGCGAAGATTCTGCATCTGGTACGCGACCCGATGGAGACCTGCTTCTCCAACCTGCGCGAACTGTTCTCGGACGCCAACGCCTATTCCTACGACATGGCGGAACTGGCCGACTACTTCCTGCAGTATCGTCGTCTGATGAAACACTGGCATGCAACGTTCCCCGGACGCATCCTCGATGTCCGCTACGACGCGCTGACCGGTGACACTGAATCCGTCATGCGCGAAGTGGCGACATTCTGTGGCCTGGACTACGTGCCGGGCATGGCGGACCCGGATTCCAACCGTCGCGCCATTGCCACCGCCAGTGCCATGCAGGTGCGCGGCGGCGTGGTGCGTCGTCGTGAGCCGAAGTGGTGGCCATACCGGCAGTACCTCGCTCCGCTTGGCGAGGCACTGCGCGCTGCCGGCATCGCGTATGCCACGCCAGATGCCGTGGTCCCCGGGGAAGCATCCGCCGGCTGATACGTCGCAGACCAACGGCGGATACTTGTTCAGCGTTGCCTTAAACCTTGCGGCAGGTTGCCGCATCCAAAACGGTATGCTGAGCATGACCGCCATTGCCCCACGGGTCGTCGCCATGCCCCATCGCCAGGATTCGGTCGCGGAGACGGCAGCCGTCGCCGAATCGGCTGAGCGCGAGTTGATCCGGGACGCGGCACGAGGATCACAGTCGGCGTTCGAAGCGCTTTATCGCCGCCATCATCGTCGTGTGTTCGGCGTGATCTGGCGGCTGGTGGGTGGCATCGAGGCGCGGGCGGAGGAACTGACCCAGGATGCCTTCGTGCGCGCCTGGCAGGCGCTGCCGGGGTTTCGTGGCGACAGTGCGTTTTCCACCTGGCTGCATCGGTTGGCGGTCAACACGGCGCTGATGGATATCCGCAGCCGCGCGCGCGGTGAGGCGCGCGAAGAAGGTGACGAGGCTCTTGATGGGCGCGCGGGTTCCGAGTTCAAGGAAGATCTGGGCGTCGATCTTGAACGGCTGGTCGCGCGTCTGCCGCCAAGGGCGCGGGCGGTACTGGTGCTCTACGACGTGGAAGGCTGGAAGCACGAAGAGATCGCCGCTGAGCTGGGCATGGCGGTGGGCAGCTCCAAGGCGCAGCTGCACCGGGCTCGCGGACTGCTGAGAGAATGGCTGGGAGGTACCAACCAATGACTGAGCATCAGGAATTCGACAGCGAGGGCTTCGAGCTGCGGCGCCGCCTTCGCGGCCTGTCGGCGGACCGTGATCCTTCACGTGACCTGTGGCCGGGAATCGCTCAGCGGCTGGATCGCGTGGCGACACCCGCAATGCTGCCTTCAATGGCGAGACGTCGTCGCTCACGCTGGCAGACTTGGACGGCCCTGGCTGCATCGGTGCTGGGTGCTGCCGTATTGGTCAGCTTCTGGCCCGATGCAATCCAGGGGCCAACGGCCACGGACTCGCCTGTCGCCATGCGTGGCGCTGCAGCCGGATCGCGTGCGCTTCGCATCCAGGCACAGGCGATGACCGTCGAGTACCAGGCGGCACTGTTGGAGATCGATGCGGGGCGGATGCCTGTCCCGCTGCAGGCCGCGGCGGCCGAGCTGGATCGCAGCGCCTCGCAGATCCGTGAAGCGATGCGCCGCGATCCGCAGTCGAGCTTCCTGCTGGAACGCCTGCGTGATGTTTACGCACAGCGCCTGCGCCTGTCGCAGCGCGGACTGATGAGTTGACCGGTCGCTCTCTTTTTCGCGTCTCCGTTTTTCGCGTCCCGATCACGAGCATCAACACAAACCGAGGTAGAGTCATGAACAGGAATACAAGCATCGCGATGCTGCTGTTGGCGGGGCTGCTGCCGGCAGCCGCGCTGGCGGCGACGCCCATCGACGAGACCCGTACGGTCAATGCTGACGCGCGCGTCAGCGTGGACAACGTCAAGGGCAGCATCAATGTCAGCGTCTGGGATCTCAACGAGGTCCATATCGGCGGCAGCCTGGGCGAGGGCGTGGAGAAACTGGAGATCGATGGCGGCGGCGACCACCTCGACATCCAGGTCCATTACCCGCAGAGCAGTGGCTGGTTCGGCGGCAACGGCAAGAGCGGGCCAACCCGGCTGGACATCAAGGTGCCACGCGCCGTGGTGCTGGATCTGGAAGCGGTCAGCGCGGACATTGAGGTCAGTGGCATCGACAGTCAGGGGCTGGATGCCGAATCGGTCAGCGGCAACGTGAGCATCGATGCGCGCGCGCGTGAAGCCAGCATTTCCAGCGTCAGCGGTGATCTCGAGCTGCGCATCGATGCGCAGGACCTGCGCGTGGAAAGCGTGAGCGGCAACATAACTGCCACTGGCGACATCAGCGGCTCGCTGCGGGCCGAAGTGGTGTCCGGTGATATCGACATCACTGCCGGCGAGCTGCGGGAGATTCGGCTCAGCACGGTGTCCGGCGATGTTGATTTGCGCGCCGCGATGGCGGCGTCCGGCCGGCTCAGCGCGGAATCGGTGTCCGGCGACATCGGGCTGCAGTTCCCGGCATCACTGTCGGCCGAGATCGAGGCCGAAACCTTCAGCGGCGACATCCGCTCGCCGGTGGGCAAGGTCGAGAAGGCCGGTTTCGGCAACGGCTCCACGCTGGAAACCCGCGCCGGCTCTGGTTCCGGGAGGATCAGTCTGGAAACCTTCAGTGGCGACATCGTGATCGACCTGAAGTAAGGTCAATCCCACCGCGCTGGATCAGCGTCGTTCACCACCGAAAACGGCTGTCGCCAAGCGACGGCCGTTTTCCGTTTTGGGTCGAGCTAGTCGGCGGCGCAGGCATTGCGGGCGGGGCGGGTAGGGTCAGCAGCTGGCGGGATGCGCTACCCGGCCCCGGAACCGGATACAAAGCCCGCATCCGCAGCTTGCCTGCGAAGCTCGGTGACCTTGCTAGTCATGACGGGGCGGAGTTTGCCGCGCAACGGCCGAGGTACGGCAGTCGGAATCAGAGGTCCTGCTGATACTGGACGTAGGGGACGCGGCTCTGCGCTTCCTCAAGTGCCCGGACGTTTTCCTGAGGCCAGGTCTTGTTGCCGCCGCTGACCACGTTGCGGGCGCCGATCGTCAGCGCGGCGCGCCACGGTGTGCGCCAGGAAAAGCCAATGTCGAGGCCGCCCCAGAGGGCATCGCTGCCACGGATGTCGACAACATGTCCGGAAATGCGCCCGCTGAAGTCACCAAACCCCATGCCGATGCCAAGCCGGCCGCTGTTCCATTCGTTCGGTATCAGGCTGTCGATCACGCTTGGTTCGATTCGCGTGCGACTGACCTGGCCGTCGAGGCTGAGCCAGCGACGCGAACCGAGATCCAGCATCCCGCGGACGCCGATGCCGCCGCTGCGCAGCGAGAATGCGTCGGCACCGCCATCGAGCAAGGCCGGATTGATCAATCCAGTGGATCCGGGCAGGCCGGGCGTCGTCGTGGTGAGCCTGGCGCCTGGCAAGGGATCGGATTGCAGCCAGGACAGCCCAAAGCTCAGGTCAAGCCCACGATCCGCCAGATCAAGCGACGCGCCCAGCTGTTGTTCCGATGTCCGGCGATGCGCGAAAGGCGACAGTGGATCGGTCTCGCCGCCCAGTTCAGCCAGCAGGCAGTGTTCGCTGAGACTGCTCAAGGTGGTTGCAAGCCCGATGTCCTCGTTGCACAGCAGCGCCATTCCGGCGGACCGGGTTCGGTCCACGTTTGCCCCCAGCGTGAGCCGATCACTGGCGCGAAAGCGCAGTCCGGCGCCCAGTCGTGGGTTGTCAGAGCCTGTCGGCAGGGTGATGGGTTGCAGCAACCGCTCCACCGGATTCAACGGCAGCGGGTTGCTGTTGTCACCGATAAACAGCAGAGCCTCGATGCGCCCGTCCCCGCTGCGAAGGACCGGCAGGATGCGCGTGTTCGGATCCAGTGGCTGGCCGCCCCACTGCAGCGAATCCGACGCATGGCCGCTTTCCGGCCAATCCGGTCGCTGCAGGTAGAACGGCAGCGTGCTCGCGTCGTAGGTGCTGGCAGCATCGGTCAGTCGGGCACCTTCCGGCCACTCGGACTGCGCAAACGCAGGCGCGTTCAGCTGCATGCCGGCCAGCAGCAGGGCGAGCGCGGCGATCAGTCCGTGTGGCTGTTTGAAGGTGGCGGACAGCGGATGAAGCACCATCAATCCTCATGTGAAATCAACAAGTTGCACGGCGATGCGTTGACTCGATCAGAACCGCGCTATGGCTTTGACCCGGATCGGGCATCGCGGTTCCCGACAGCAATCCGTGGCACGGAACATGACGTGCACCAGTGTAGCGCTTCGCGGGTGCGGTTGTCAGGCGCCGGACGTCCTCCAGTCACGCGACATCGCGCCGGTGCGGGAGGCTGTGCCTGCTACACTGCCGGGGCGCAGGCACAGCCGCCTGATCGCGGCGTCAGATCGGCGAACAGGGGAGCGGATGCGCAGCAATCACCCATCCAACTCGGAGGCGGTTGAACGTCGGTCTCCCTTGCTGGACTCGGCAACACTGGCGGCGCGCGTTTCACGGACCGACATGCTGCTGGCCGGACGCCGTGCGCGTGACCTGCTGGCATCGCTGGCGGACAGCTTTCGCGAGCGCTTCGGGGACTGTCATTTCGCGCTGTGGCTGCCCGATGGGGCCGATGACGAACCGGAAACCTGCTGGTTGCGGGCGGTAGCCGATGTCCGTGACTGGTCGGTGTACCAGCCGGTTGCAGAACGTGCGATCAAGAGTTCCGTGCCGATGCGGGCGGATGGCCCGCCACTCGTGCTCGCGGCGCCGCTGGAAACGGATGACGGTATCAAGGCTGCCCTGCTCTGCGAGATCGCCGCGCCTGAGCGAGTTGCCGGCAGCACCGACGTCGCGCAGGGCTGGCTGGCAGACGCGGCAAGTCTGCTGGCTCAGCGCCTTCCTCCAGCGCTGGAGCTGGAGCGCCTGCACCTGGCCGTGCACCGACTGGCCGATGCCGAACGCCTGCAGCGCGCTCTGTACTCCATTGCCGATCTCGCCAACAGCGATCTCGACATGCACGACATGATGGCGCGCATCCATGCCGTGATCGCCGACCTGATGTACGCAGAGAACTTCTACATTTCGCTGCTCGACAACGGCAATCATGAGCTCTACTTCCCGTACTTCCGTGATGTGGCCGATGCCGAGCCGCCACCGCCGCAACAGCGCTATCCGCTGAGTGATTACCAAGGCTCGCTGACCGCATACGTGCTCACGCGGGGCAGGGCTCTGCTTGGGCCATCGTTCGATCTCGCCAGCGAGCACGGTACGCCGGATGGCTACGGCCCGCAGAGCGTGGACTGGCTCGGTGTGCCGATGCGTCATGGCGACGACGTGATTGGTGCGGTGGTGGTGCAAAGCTACGACAGTGCGCACCGTTATGATGCTCGCAGCCTGGAGCTGCTGACCTTCGTTTCCCAGCACATTGCCACCGCCATCGAGCGCAAGCGAGCTCACGATCTGCTTGAGAAGCGGGTGCGCGAACGCACGGCGGAGCTGAAAGACGCCAACCAGGCCTTGCAGCTTGAGGTTGTAGAGCGGCAGCGGAGCGAGCGGCTGCAGGCAGCGCTGTTCCGAATCGCCGAACTCGGATCAACCAGCGAAACCGCCGAAGCGTTCTACCAGGCGGTGCATCGGGTCGTCGGCGAGCTGCTGTATGCCGGCAACTTCTTTATCGCGCTACTGGGCGATGCTGGCGACAGCATCCAGTTCGCCTATTCCGTCGACGAATACGACGTGGACCGTGCGCCGCGAAAGTTCGGTTCGGGACTTACCGAGTATGTGATGCGCACCGGCAAGCCGCTGCTGGCCGATCGCGAGACCAACCAGCGACTGCACGAGGCCGGTGAACTGCTGAGCCACGGGGCACGCGCCACCGTCTGGCTGGGCGTACCACTGATCTGCGACGAGAAGACCGTCGGCGTGCTGGCAGTGCAAAGTTACGACGCTGACCACAGCTACACCGCCCGCGACCAGGAGCTGCTGACCTTTGTCAGCTATCACATTGCCAACGCCCTGATGCGCAAGCAGGCGGCCGACTCGTTGCGTGACGCTAACGCCGAGCTGGAGAACCGTGTCAGCGAGCGCACCCGGGAACTGTTTGCCGCTAATCGCGATCTGCGCGAGCAGATTGGCGAACGCGAACGCATGGAGCGCCAGCTCAAGCACGATGCGCTGCACGATGCGCTCACGGGGCTCCCCAATCGTACCCAGCTCATGACCCGCCTGGCGGACGCTTTGAGGCTCCATGACGGCAAGGGTGGCCAGACCTTTGCCGTCCTGTTCCTGGATCTGGACCGCTTCAAGGTCATCAATGACTCGGTCGGTCATCTGATCGGCGACCAGCTGCTGAAACAGGTGGCCAACCGGATCGCCTGCTGCGTGAAGGGTGACGGGCTGGTGGCTCGCCTGGGCGGTGACGAATTTGCCGTCTTGCTGGAGTCCGTCAGCGGCGAGGCCGATGCCGAGGCCGTCGCCAGGCGCGTCATCGAGGTGCTCGAACAGCCAGTCCGGGTCAGCGGCAAGGACCTTTATTCGTCCACCAGCATCGGGATCGTACTGGGGCAATCGCACTACCACACGCCGGAGGAGCTGCTCCGCGACGCGGATGTCGCGCTCTACCGGGCCAAGGCCAGCGGACGCCGTTGCCACGTCGTATTCGACGAGACCCTGCGCCGCGAAGCACTGTCTCAGCTGGAGCTGGAGGGCAACCTGCGGCGGGCGCTGGTGCGCAACGAATTCGATGTCGTGTATCAGCCAATCCTGTCGCTGCGAGCGGAGCGGCTGGTCGGCTACGAGGCGCTCATGCGCTGGCATCAGGCAGATGGATCGGTGCTGGCGCCGGGTGCATTTCTGCGCAGCGCGGAGGAAACCGGCCTGCTGGAAGCCATCGACCTGCAGGTCTACGACCGGGTCTTCGAGCAGACTCAGTCGCTGCTTGGTGATTCGGATGTGTTCGTCGGCATCAATGTGGGTGCGCGGCACTTTCGCTATCCCGGTTTCGTGTCGGACATGGAAGACCGATTGCAGCGATTCGGACTTCGCCCCGAGCAGCTGCGCATTGAGGTTACCGAGCGCACGCTGCTGGAAGATCCGCGGCAGGTACGAGCATTGCTGCATCAGTTCAGCGAGCTGGGTGTGTCCCTGGCGCTGGACGATTTCGGCACCGGCTATTCGTCATTGAGCTATCTGCACCAGTTTCCTCTGCATGCCATCAAGCTGGATCGCAGCTTCGTAAGTGCTCTGGGCGATGACGAGCGCGGCAGTGCCGAAGCTGTCCTGAGGGCGGTTTGTTCGCTCGGTCAATCGCTGGGCATGGAAGTGATTGCCGAAGGCATCGAGACCGATGCGCAGCGACGTGCGCTGATCGCGCTGGGCTGTGATTTGGGTCAGGGGTACTTGATGGCACGGCCGATGCCGCTATCGCAGCTGCTGTCGGAGCGCGCCTGACGGGACGTGCGGCGAGCGGGTTGATGGAAATCAGCGCGCTTTCCCGGCGGCGAATTGTCCGGCGCTGGCTTGATGGCAGTTGTCGCTTCGACCGGTCAGGGGTCGATTCACGCACGGAAACAGGTGTAGAGGTTGCAGCCTGCCGAAGACCGGTCGAGGTTTAGGGCACCGCTGAACAAGTATCCGTCGTCGTCACCGCACGCCCGTCGTGCGGATCGAGTGGCGTCGGCGAAGGCAGACTGGCCGTCTGTCGAGACGACGGCGCGCTGAGCTGCGCGACGGGCGTGCGGCCCCAACCGGTTGATTTCCAATGACGGGGTGATGTCTCAATCGCCCGCCAGCCGCGCCCCAGTCCTTGCCAGGGCGGCGAGCATTGCCTGCGGCCTGCAGTACGACTGGCGAACGATTGAGACATCATGCCGGTGGCGGATACCTGTTCGGCGTTGCCTTAGTGCCGAATGCCGCGATCCGGATCCGGGCTGTCATCGCCGAGACCGCCGTGGAAGAGCTGCGCGACTTCGATGCGGTCGAAGCGATAGCGACGGCCGCAGAACTGGCAGTCGACCTCGACATGGTCGTCCTCTCCGACCGCCGCCATGGCTTCGCTTTCGCCAAGACTCAACAGCGTGTCGACCACCCGTTCGCGCGAACAGGTGCAGGCGAAACGGATGCCGCTACGCTCCATCAGTCGCGGTGATTCTTCGTGGAACAGGCGGAACAGCAGTTCCTCGCCGTCGCTGGCCAGCAGCTCGTCGCGTTGCAAGGTGTCGAACAGCATCTGCACGCGCGGCCAGGCATCGTCGTCGGTTTCGCGTTCGGATGCAGGCAGCTGCTGGATCAGCAGGCCGGCGGCGCGTTCGCCGTCGGCGGCCAGCAGCATGCGCGTTGGCAGCTGTTCGGAGCGCTCGAAGTAGCGTTCCAGCGCATGCGACAGGTCGGGGCTCTCCAGCGGCACCAGTCCCTGGTAGCGACCACCGCTGGCGATGCTGCCGGGAATCCCTTCGATGGTCACCGCCAGCAGCGATGACGACCCCAGTTCGCGCAGATCCAGTGGCGTGTCCAGCGGCGTGCCGGGAGAACTCAGTCGCGCGATGCCGCGGAAACTGCCCTGTCGCGTACATTCGGCGAACAGCGTGCGCAGCGGCGCTTCGGCATTGAGCTGCAGCGTCAGCCGTCCGTCGAACTTGATCTGCGCACTGACCAGCAGTGTGGCCACGCAGGCCTCGCCGAGCAGGTCACGAACCGGCCACGGATAGTCGGCGGCAGCGTGTTCGAGCATGTCCCGCCACTGCGTGTCGAGCCGCAGGTGGACGGCGCGAACGCCGGCGCGGTCGAGCAGGGCGCGAAGCAGCGGGTCGCTGCCGGAATGGTCATTCGTCGGGTTGGTCATGGTCTCTGCGCGTTGCCCTTTTTCACCGCGCTTCATGCTGGCGCTTGCCCGCGCGCGATCGTGCGGACACTATCGGGCGCTGTCCCGGATCACGCAAGCCGCCGTGATGCCAACGATGGCCATATCAGGCGAAGCGTTGCCTTGAGCATGCAGACAATGAAACAGCAGGATCTACCGTTGCCGAACGTGGGCTTGCCATGAGCCGACGGAATCCACGCGCCAGATCACGAACGAGGGCGAAGTCGCGCCGCGGTTTCCGCTGGCGTCGCTGGCTGCTGGCGTTGCTGCTGCCGGGATTGCTGGGCACGGTGCTGCCGGTGCTGCTCTGGCGCTTCGTCGATCCGCCGACCACGGCCTTCATGCTTGCGCGGCAGTGGGAGGCGCGTTCGGCTGGCGATGCGGACTTCCGGCTTCGGCACGACTGGCAGCCGCTGTCGCGCATTTCGCCGCAGCTGGGTCTCGCGGTGGTGGCTTCCGAGGACCAGAAGTTTCCCGATCACCACGGTTTCGATGTCGATGCCATCGAGGCGGCCATTGCCGCGCGCCAGCAAGGTGGTCGCCTGCGCGGCGCCAGCACCATCAGCCAGCAGCTGGCCAAGAACCTGTTCCTGTGGTCCGGTCGCAGTTTCGTGCGCAAGGGTCTGGAAGCCTGGTTCACGCTGCTGATCGAGACGGCCTGGCCCAAGCGCCGCATCCTCGAGGTCTATCTCAACGTGGTCGAGTTCGGTGATGGCGTGTATGGCGCCGAGGCGGCGGCACAGCACTTTTTCGCCAAGCCGGCCTCGGCATTGACTGCCGAGGAGTCGGCGCTGCTGGCGGCGACGCTGCCGAATCCGCGCGCGTATCGGGCCGACAGGCCCGGACCATACCTGCGTGAACGCCAGGCCTGGATTCTTCGGCAGATGCGCCAGCTGGGCGGTCCCGCCTACCTGGCCTACTGAAGTGCCGTCGGCCACCAGCGTCGACGCAATGCCAGTGCCACGCTGACCAGGGCGATCAGCACCGGCACTTCCACCAGTGGCCCGATCACCGTGGTGAAGGCAATCGGCGAGGCCAGACCGAAGGCGGCGATGGCGACCGCGATGGCCAGTTCGAAGTTGTTGCTGGCCGCGGTGAATGACAGCGCCACACCGCGCGGGTAGTCGGCGCCGAGGTCGCGCGACAGGCGCAGGCTGACCAGGAACATCAGCACGAAGTACAGCGCAAGCGGCACGGCGATGCGCAGCGCATCCAGCGGCAGTTCGAGCACGCTGGCGCCCTTCAGCGCGAACATCGTGAAGATGGTGAACAACAGGGCGACCAGCGTGATCGGCGCGGTACGAGCGACGAACACATTGTCGTACCAGTCGTCACCCCGGCGTGCGCGCAGCCAGCGCCGGCTGACATAGCCGGCCGCGAACGGAATGCCGAGATAGACCAGCACCGCCCTGGCGATGGTCAGGAACGACACGTCGACCTCGAAGCCGCGAATCCCGAGTGCCGTCGGCAGCACGTCCATCAGCAGCCAGGCGTAGACCGGGAAGAACAGCAGCTGGAATACGCTGTTGAAGGCCACCAGGCCGGCGACGTAGTCGTTGTCGCCGCAGGCCAGCTGGTTCCAGACGATCACCATGGCGATGCAGCGGGCCAGGCCGATCAGGATCAGTCCGGCCATGTATTCCGGCGTGTCGCGCAGGAACAGCCACGCCAGCGCAAACATCAGCAGCGGACCGATCACCCAGTTCTGCAGCAGCGACAGCAGCAGCACGCGGCGATCGGCGAACACCTTTGGCAGTTTTTCGTAGCGCACCCGCGCCAGCGGCGGGTACATCATCAGCATCAGGCCCAGCGCGATGGGCAGGCTGATGCCGTCGATGCTGAAGGCGTCCAGCGCAGAAGAAGCACCGGGCATGATGCTGCCGACGACCGCGCCGGCCGCCATTGCGGCGAAGATCCACAGGGTGAGCCAGCGGTCGAGGAAGGACAGGCGTGAGGGTGACGTCATGGATATCGGAATCGTCGGGAAGGAAGGTGATGACCCGGCTCAGCCGAGTCGCTGCAACAGATCCACGATGCGCCGCGAGATGTCGTCGCGCACGCTGCGGTAGCTGTCATCGTCGAGATCGCGTGGATCGGCCAGCGCCCAGTCCTCGCGCAGCCGCGCCGGCAGCCACGGACAGCTGTCGCCGCAGCCCATGGTGACGACGGCATCGAAGTCGATGCCGTCCATGTCGGAAAGCGACTTCGAACGATGTCCGGCGAGGTCGATTCCGAGCTCGCCCATGAAGCGGATCGCCTTCTGGTTGATGTTCCCCGACGGTTTCGAGCCGGCGCTGAAGGCCTCGACCGCCGTGCCGCCGTGATGCCGCGCAAAGGCTTCGGCCATCTGACTGCGGTTGCTGTTTTCGACGCAGACGAACAGGAGCTTGCGAATCATGCCCGGGATCAGCCGCAGCAGGCGCTGCCGTCGGACGCCTTGGTCGCCGACTCGCCGGTGTCGCTGCAGGCCTTGCCGTTCGACGCGTCCAGGCGGGGGCCGCAGCAGCTTTCGCGCGGCGCCTCGGCGTCGGGTTCGCCGTGATAGGTGGTGGCGTCACCAAAGGTGTGGAAGGTCTCCCAGCGCACGCCCTGCGGATCGACCGCCCAGTACTTGTCCGAGCGCGCATAGCAGCAGGTGGTGCCGGCTTCGGCGAGCGCCACGGCGTCCGCAGTCTGCAGGCGCTTGCAAATGGCGTCCAGATCCTCGGCGTGCGCGGCCTGCAGCCCAAGGTGGGCAATGCCGTTCTCGTTGGATTGGCCGGTCGAGATGGCGAAGTTCAGCTGCGGATCATCGAGCAGCCACTTGGCATAGTCCGGCCTGATCACGCTGGGCGGTGTACCGAACAGATGGGTGTAGAAGTCGATGTTGCGGTCGAGGTCGGTCACGTGGACATGCACGTGAAAGCGGTTGATGGCAGTGGGGTTGATGACGGCCCTGTTCATGCGGGATCTCCACAGGCGCCACGGAAGGTGTCGAGAGTGCAGCCGGCGCCGGTACAGCAGTTCTCGGTGAGATAGCCGAGCAGCGCGTTCATGTGCGCGAAGTCGGCAAAGCAGCAGATGTTGCGACCGTCGCGACGGTCCTGGACCAGCCCGGCGCGGCGCAGCACGTTGAGGTGCGCGCTGAGCGTGGCGCCGGGCAGTTCGAGGTGGTCGCGGATGTCGCCGACGCCCAGGCCGTCCGGTCCGGCCTGCACCAGCAGTCTGAAGATGGCGAGGCGGCTGGGCTGTGCAAGCGCGGCCAGGGTGTCGAGAGCATCGTTGGTTTCCATAATTCCAGAATTATCGAAATAAAAGAAAATGTCAATGCCCGGTTCCGGTGCCTGCACTTGTTACGATCACGTCCTGCCCCCCATTCGACCCGACATGTCCGCATCGAAAGCCCGCCTCACCGTCCTGGTGCCCGTGTTCAACGAAGGTGAAGGACTGCATCAGCTGCAGGCCCGCCTGCTGCCCGTGCTGGATGCGCTGGAAGGCCTGGAAACCGCGATCCTCTATGTCGATGACGGCAGTCGCGACGACAGCTGGGCGGTGATCGCGTCGCTGGTGGCGGCCGATGCGCGAGTCAGCGGTCTGAAGCTGTCGCGCAATTTCGGCAAGGAAATCGCGATGACCGCTGGTCTCGACCATTGCGATACCGATGCCGTCGTGGTGATCGACGCTGACCTGCAGGATCCGCCGGAGCTGATCGCCGACTTCGTCGCGCGCTGGCGCGATGGCTTCGACGTGGTCTACGGACGACGGCTGGAGCGCGACGGCGAGAGCTGGCTGAAGCGGGTGACCGCCGCCGGCTTCTATCGGGTGATGTCGCGGCTGTCGCCAACGCCGATTCCGCGCGACACCGGCGATTTCCGGCTGCTGTCGCGCCGCGCGCTGGACGCGCTGCGCCAGCTGCGTGAGCGGCATCGTTTCATGAAGGGCCTGTTCACCTGGGTCGGCTATCGCCAGTGCGCCGTGGACTACCGCCGCGATCCACGCCACGCGGGAACCAGCAGCTTCAACTACTGGAAGCTGTGGAACTTCGCGCTGGAAGGGATCACCAGCTTCAGCACGGTGCCGCTGCGCGCAGCGACCTATGTGGGCCTGATCACCGCCATCATCGCCTTCGGATTCGGTGGCTGGATCATCACCAAGACGCTGCTCTGGGGCGATCCGGTGGCCGGCTATCCGTCGCTGATGAGCGTGATGCTGTTCCTCGGCGGCATGCAGTTGATGGCCCTGGGCGTGATCGGTGAATACCTCGGCCGGCTCTACGGAGAGAGCAAGCGCAGGCCGCTGTATCTGGTCGACACCCTGCTCGGCGCCGGTTCTTCCGGCGGCAGCGCGCCGGTAGCGGTATCATCCGGCACAGGCGGACGCGTCGCCTCCCGGTGAGCGACGCGGCTTCGCCGTCTTCCTGATGTGGACGGAGGGTTTCATGCGCACGGTGAATCAGCTTCTCGAGGAAAAGGGACATGACGTGGTGTCGGTTGCCCCGGACGCGACGGTGATCGACGCCCTGCGGCTGATGGCCGAACGTGGTATCGGCGCGCTGCTGGTGCTGGACGGCACGAAGATCGCCGGGGTCATGTCCGAGCGTGACTACGCGCGCAAGGTCATCCTGCATGATCGGTCGTCCGCCGACACGCGGGTCAGCGAAATCATGTCCAGCGAGGTTCACACGGTAACGCCGGACGACACGGTCAATGCCTGCATGCTGCTGATGACGCAGCGGCGGATCCGCCACCTGCCGGTGCTGGACGGCGGTCAGATTGCGGGCGTGCTTTCAATCGGCGACCTGGTCAAGGCGGTGATCGCCGACCAGCAGGAGGAGATCTCGCAGCTGCAGCAGTACATCGCCGGCTGATAGGTCCGTCGTGGGCGTACACCGCATGCCGAAGCGCCCGCGCGCGCCGCAGGTCGAATCCGGCGGAAACAGGGCCGGCGAAGCACCGCAAGCCGGGAACGATGAAGTGATCTCCCTGGCCGCGCCGCGCGCCGACGATCCGTTCAATGCCCTGATAGCCCGCTTCGGCGCCCGCGTGCGCAGCCTTGTCCAGCAACATTGCTCTGGAAATCAAGGACTTGACGCCGATGATGTCGAGCAGGAAGTGCGCATCCGCCTGTGGAAATGCCTGCAGCGTGACCGGAATGCGGTACTGCCTGCGTCTTACATACAGCGGGTGGTGGTTTCCACCGTGATCGATGCCGTGCGGCGCGCGCAGGCGCGGCCGATGGACTCGATCGAAGATGCGGGTGACGAGTCCAGCTGGGATCTCCCCGAGGAAGCCGGGCCGCAACGACAGGCGAGCCGACAGCAGCAAATGGCCGCCCTGCGGCAGGCGCTGGCAGAGTTGCCCGAGCGCCGCCGCCGCCTGGTGGAGCTGAACCTGCAGGGCTTTGGTCCCAGCGAGGCCGGCGAACTGGTCGGCTTGAGTGCTGACGCTGCTCGCAAGTTGATGGAGCGCGGTATGAAATGTCTGCGCGAACGCCTGGAAGCGCTCGCGATGGAGTTGAACGATGACTGACAACAACCTCAAATCACTGTACGCAGCGTTGCGCGCCGGGGAAGCCGGAGACCTCCACCTGGACGCAGATCGACTGTCGCGACTGGCGGCCGGCGAGCTGCAGCCCAGCGGTGCGGACGTCGAGCTGCTGTCGCGGGATGCCGCCGCGGCGACTGCCTATCACGTTGCGCGCGACCTGCGCGCCGATGCGCATGCCCTGTCGGCCGCCTTGCGTCCAACCGCGCCGCGCCAGACCACCACACGCCGTTCGGCCTGGCCGCTGGCCCTGGCAGCTTCGGCAGGACTTTTTGCGGTGCTGTTCGCGGCCCGGATCGGACTTGCGCCGGCGCCCGTTGACAATGTCGATGTCGCCAACGTGCCGGCGGCCGAGCCGGCACCGTTGTTCAGCGGCAGTTTCGAACCCGGTGTTGCCGCTGTGGAGCCAACGAATAGCGGCGTCATCTTTGGCGGCAGCTTCGATAGCGGCTGACCGCGCCCCGGGACTCCCCGTGACGAAAGACCCGGCAAATGCCGGGTTCTTGTTTGGCGTTGTGCCAGTCGATCAGTCCGCCAGCACGCCGTGCGCGTGCTCGCGCGTGGCCGAGAAGCGAACGTCCGGCCAGCGCTCCTCGGCCAGCTGCAGGTTGACCCGCGTCGGTGCCAGGTAGACCAATTGGTCGGCGGCATCCAGCGCGAGGTTCATCGCGTTCTTCTCGCGGAACTCCTCCAGCTTCCTGGCGTTGTCGCACTGCACCCAGCGTGCCGTCGCCACGCTGGCCTGCTGGAAGCTGGCGTCGACGCCGTATTCGTCCTTCAGCCGATAGGCAGCCACGTCGAACTGCAGCACGCCAATGGCACCAAGGATCAGGTCGTTGGACATCAGCGGGCGGAAGAACTGCGTCGCACCTTCTTCGGAGAGCTGCGCCAGACCCTTCTGAAGCGCCTTGGCTTTCAGCGGGTCGCGCAGCTGCGCGCGGCGGAACAGCTCGGGCGCGAAACTGGGAATGCCGGTGAAGGCCAGCGACTCGCCTTCGGTGAAGGTGTCGCCAATCGATACCGTGCCGTGGTTGTGGATGCCGACCACGTCGCCGGGATACGCGATGCCGGCGCGCTCGCGATCCGAGGCCATGAAGCTCAGCGCATTGGCCAGCTTCACCGGCTTGCCGCTGCGCACGTGAAACGCCTTGCCAGCCGGGTCGAAGGTGCCCGAGCAGACGCGCATGAAGGCCACGCGGTCACGATGCTGCGGGTCCATGTTGGCCTGGATCT
>JAGRJX010000130.1 GCA_020442545.1 Lysobacterales bacterium | reverse complement strand
CCGGCGGCCGGCGCGAACTCGCTCTTTGTTGCCTACGCATCCAGCTCCGGCAGCAAAGCCCGGCCTTCGCCATCCATGGCTTCGGCGCTCGTCGGGGCGAAGCAGTGCTTCGCCTTTCTCCTCCTCGCCCATGGCCTCAAACAGGCGCGCCTTTCCCCGCCGGCTTCCTCCGCTACTTGGCGCTCCCACGGGGCCAAAGAGCGGTTGCCGGAAGTTCTGGCTCGTCGTTCCCGCGAAGGCGGGATCCCAGCTCTTGTTTCCGACTGGGAACCCTCCGTGGTGCGCTCTCCAGTCGGCATCCATGCCTCCTTCTCACGCGACGGTAGCCGCGTTCGACCCCTCGGTAGCGGTGAGTTGGAGACGAAAAGGCCCGAA
This sequence comes from Lysobacterales bacterium, assembly GCA_020442545.1. Taxonomy (GTDB): domain Bacteria; phylum Pseudomonadota; class Gammaproteobacteria; order Xanthomonadales; family Xanthomonadaceae; genus JACKOX01. Next base: position 6,209 of record JAGRJX010000130.1, on the reverse strand, counting down.
GGGGCGCGTGCAGGACGCACGCGCGTTTTCGCCAATTCACGGATGAATTGTCGAAAACCCCGGCTTCAACTCACGAACCCGGCGAAGCCGGGCGCGAACGCGGGGTGTCCTTTCTTTTGGTTCGGTTTTCTTTGGACAAGCAAAGAAAATGAACTCGGTCGCCAAAGGCGAACGAAAGCTCTTATCTGAAAATCAAGGAACAACCATGTCCCGCTCCATCGCCATCATCGAAGACGAACCCGCCATCCGCGCCAATTTCGTGGACGCGCTGCGTCGCTACGGCTTCCAGGTACAGGGCTATGCGGACAGGCGTTCGGCGATTGCCGGTTTCGGTTCACGGCTGCCGGATCTGGTGATCATCGACGTGGGGCTGGGTGACGAGCCGGAAGGTGGGTTCGACCTCTGCCGTGAGTTGCGCGCGCGTTCCGCGACGCTGCCGATCCTGTTCCTGACCGCGCGTGATTCCGACTTCGACATCATCTCCGGCCTGCGTCTGGGTGCCGACGACTACCTGACCAAAGACATCAGCCTGCCGCAGCTCACCGCACGCGTGCAGGCGCTGTTCCGTCGCCTGGATGCCATGGCACGCGGTGGCGACAAGGAGACGGTGATTGACCACGGCAAGCTGCGCATCGAGCTTGAGCGCATGCGCGTCAGTTGGAATGGCGATGAGGTGCCGTTGACCGTGACCGAGTTCTGGATCGTGCATGCACTGGCGCGGCATCCGGGCCACGTGAAGAGCCGCGATCAACTGATGCGCGAGGCGCAGGTGGTGATCGATGACGCCACCGTCACCTCGCACGTGAAGCGCATCCGCAAGAAATTCCTCGCCGTGGCCGAGGATTTCGACGGCATCGAAACCATGCACGGTGCCGGTTACCGTTGGCGGCCCGGTTCGGACTGATCGATGCGCCTGTCGCTGCGCAAACAGCTGCTGCTGCTTGGTCTGGTCACGCTGGTGCTGCCGCTGGCCGGCTGGCAGTTTGTGCGTGGGCTTGAAGGTCATCTGCGCGATGGTCAAGCGGCGGCGTTGACCGATTCGGCAGAGGTGCTGTCGCGGGTGATCGCCGCGGAAAAGCCGCTGTTGCCGCGGCCGGGGCCGCTGTTCTTCACTGCCGACAGCCGCGCGCCGTTTCGCCTGGATGGCAACGGTGACGACTGGGCCGCGTTACGCGGTCAGCAGCAGTGTTTCACCGCAGACGTCGTAGCGGACGAAAGCCCCGCGCGCCTGTGCGTGCTGCTCGCCCGGTATGGTGGTGCGCTGCATCTGCTGGCCGACGTCGACGACGCGACGGTGGTACGCGAGCCGCGTCGTGGTGATGCGCTGCGCCTGCTTATCGATGATGGTGGCGTGCGCGCCTATCGCTTCTCGTCGCAGGAAGGGCGGCTCGGCATGGTCGCCGAGGACGAGCACCCGCTGCCGGCGATCCGTGGCGAGTGGGCGGAGCGTGACGGTGGTTATCGCGTTGAGCTGCGCTTCCCGCCCGGCTGGCAGGCGCGGCGGATCGGCATCGAAGCGCTGGACCGAACATCGGTTGATGGCAATGCGATACGGATCGGCAGCGCGCCGGATCGTCTGGGTGGCCTGTGGCCACTGGCGCAGCGTGATGATGACCTTGGCCGACGCATCGGACGACTGGTGCCACCCGGCCTGCATGTGCGTTTGCTGAGTCTGGACGGCTGGGTGCTGGCGGACGCCGGCAAGCTGGCCCAGGTACGCGGCGGCCCGCTGCCGGAATGGCGACGCTGGCTGTACGATCTGCTGGTCGGAGAGACGCCCGAAGCTCCGGTGGTGGCGATGCCGGATCGCCTGCTCAATGATGAAGTAGCGCGGGTCGCGGGTGGTGATGCCATGGCGAGCGCCACGCATGCCGAACCGGGGCTGCAATTGCGCCTCAGCGCCGTGGTGCCGCTACGGGCAGGCGCGGAAACCGTCGCACTGCTCTCGGTGGAACGTCGTAGCGAGGCCGCATACCTGGCGCAGCGTGCCTTGTCCGGCCTGCTGGGTTTGACCTTGCTGGCGATGCTGGCGGTCGGTGGTGTGCTGCTGGCCTACGCGAGCTGGCTGGCGCTGCGCCTGCGACGCCTTGGTCGAGCTGTCGACGCAGCCATGATTGGCGACGGGCAGCGCCGCACTCGATTTGTCGAGTCCGGCGCGCGTGACGAAGTCGGCGACCTGTCGCGTCGTTTCGCTCGGCTGCTGGACGAAGTTGACGGCTACACCGACTATTTGCGCAGCCTGGCCGGCAAGCTGTCGCACGAACTGCACACGCCGCTGGCGGTGGTGCGCACGTCGCTGGAAAACCTGGAGGCACAGTCGCTGCCTGCTGAAGCCGAGCCCTATGTGGGCCGTGCCCGCGATGGCGCCACGCGGCTGGCAGCGATCGTGCGCGCGATGAGCGAAGCCACCCGCGTCGAGCGCGCGATTGCCGGTGCGGATGCGGAGGACTTCGAACTGCGTGAGCTGGTCAATGGCTGCGCCGACGGCTACCGGCCGCTGCTTGGCGCGCGAAAGCTGGAGCTGCTGCTGCCATCGCAACCGCTGCCGTTCACCGGCGCACCGGAACTGCTGGCGCAGGCGCTGGACAAGCTGGTCGACAACGCCCGCGACTTCTGCCCGGCGGAAGGCTGGATCGCCATCGCGCTGGGCCCTGCCGAGCGTGGAGACGGCATCGAGATCGCCGTTGCCAACCAGGGGACAACGCTGAACCCGGAGATCAGCCAGCGCCTGTTCGATTCGCTGGTCAGTCATCGTGACCGGGCACCGTGCGGTGGTGATGCACCGCATCTTGGACTCGGTCTCTACATCGTCCGGCTAGTGGCCGAACTGCATCGCGGCGAGGTCATTGCCCGTGACCTGCCGAACCGCGACGGCGTGGAGTTTCGCCTGCGCCTGCGCGGCATGGACAGAACCGGCGATAGCACGACGGCATGAGCGTGGCGGCGACATCGGCCCGGCGCTGGCATACTGGCGCGCCCAACGGTCGCAATCCGACGCCGCCGCATGCCCACCCTGAGCCACGAAGAATTCACGCGCCTCGCCGAGGCCGGCCACAACCGCATCCCGGTGGTGCGCGAAGTGCTGTCCGATCTGGACACGCCGCTGTCGGTCTACCTGAAGCTGGCTGATGGCCCTGACGCCTACCTGCTGGAGTCCGTCGCCGGCGGCGAAACCTGGGGTCGGCATTCGATCATCGGCCTGCCGGCGCGGCGTCGCTACGAGTTCCGTGGCAAGACGCTGACGGTGCTGGAGCACGGCGAAGTCGTGGAAGAGCGGCATGTGGACGACCCGCTGGGCGAAGTCGAAACGCTTCGCCAGCAGTTCAGCGTGCCGCAGCTCGATGGCCTGCCGGCGTTCACCGGCGGCCTGGTCGGCTACTTCGGTTTCGAGTGCATCGGCTATATCGAGCCGCGCCTGGCCGCGCCGGCTGACCTCGACGACCAGCTCGGCACACCGGAAATCCGCCTGCTGCTGAGCGAGGAAGTCGCGGTTTTCGACAACCTCGCCGGCAAGCTCTACCTGATCGTCCACGCCGATCCGAGCCAGCCGCAGGCCTACGGTCGCGCCTGTCGTCGCCTCGACCAGCTGGTGCATCGCCTGCGCCATTCCGGTCGCAGCTATCCCGAAGTGCTGGATCCATCCGCGCTCAGCGAGGAGGACTTCGTTTCCGGCTTCACGCGCGACGGCTTCATCGACGCGGTGCGTCGCTGCAAGGACTATATCGCCGCCGGCGACGCCTTCCAGGTGGTGCTGAGCCAGCGCCTGTCGGTGCCGTTCCGAGCGCGACCGGTGGACGTCTATCGCGCCCTGCGTGCGCTCAATCCGTCGCCGTACATGTACTTCTTCGACTTCGGCGACATGCAGGTGGTCGGCAGCTCGCCGGAGATCCTGGTCAAGCAGACCGACGGTCACGTCACCGTGCGCCCGCTGGCCGGTACGCGTCCGCGTGGTCGCACGCACGAGGAAGACCTTCAGCTTGAAGCCGAGCTGCTGGCCGATCCCAAGGAGCGCGCCGAGCACGTCATGCTGATCGACCTCGGCCGCAACGACATCGGCCGCGTTGCCGAATCCGGCAGCGTCGACGTTGCCGAGCAGTTCGTCATCGAACGCTACAGCCACGTCATGCACATCGTCAGCGAGGTCACCGGCAAGCTGCGCGATGGCCTGAGCTACGCCGACGTGCTCAAGGCCACGTTCCCCGCCGGGACGCTGAGCGGCGCTCCCAAGATCCGCGCGCTGGAAATCATCCGCGAGCTGGAGCCGGTCAAGCGCAACATCTACGCCGGCGCCATCGGCTACATCGGCTGGCACGGCGACGCCGACACCGCCATCGCCATCCGCACCGCCGTCATCCACGAAGGCCGCCTGCACGTCCAGGCCGGCGCCGGCATCGTCTTCGACTCCGACCCCGAAAAGGAGTGGGAAGAAACCATGAACAAGGGCCGCGCCCTGTTCCGCGCCGTGGCGCAGGCGGCGGGTGGGTTGTGACCAAGTCGGAGTATGAGCGATTGATTTTTGATCGCTTCATGGAGGCAGTTGGACTCGTGCCAGACCGAGACTCAGTTCACCAGGGAGGGGATCCTGACGTTCGTTGTCGGATACAAGGAGTTCCCCGTGGTTTTGAGCTGACTGCAGCGACGGATGCAGAAATAGAAAAGGGAGTGCGGCAAGACCAAGTCTTCTCGGGATTTGCTGGTGTCGATGTCGTTTCGGCCGCAGCGCGCAAGGTGGAACGCGGATTTCGGTATGACATACCTGTCGACTTGATTATCCACGAAGCCACCATGCCGTTGCCGCCACCAGAGCGCTGGCGCGATCAACTTGCAAGCTATCTGTCTTGTTCGTGGTCGCAGTCTGGTTTTGGTCGACTATGGGTAGTGAATCCTTGGCCAACGGAATGCCCCCAAGATCGCCGGCTATTTGAATGGCCACCAGCTTCTGCACAAGTGCCCCCTCTCCCGTTGGCGGGAGAGGGTTGGGGTGAGGGTGGATGAAGCCCCGCAAGAACATCGTTGTTGCCCGCCGCCTTCGGTGCGTCATGACCGACGCCGAGCGCGCTGTCTGGCAACGTCTTCGCGCTGGTCAGTTAAATGGCCACAAGTTTCGTCGTCAGCATCCGCTTGCCAGTTATGTTGTCGACTTCGTCTGCATTGAATCACGCCTCATCGTTGAGCTCGACGGCGGGCAACACGCAGGACAAGTCGAGTCGGATCAGCTTCGAACTGATCAACTGGAAAAATTGGGCTATACCGTCATCCGCTTCTGGAATAACGACGTGCTGACCCAGACCGATGCGGTGTTGACCGCCATCCTCCAGGCGTTGGATGCTGCCCAACCACCCTCACCTCAACCCCTCTCCCGCCAGCGGGAGAGGGACTAGCTAGAACGCGCGACCTGAAAGGCAAGACCTCGCATGCTCCTGATGATCGATAATTAGCATTGTTGTCCGAAAACATCCGATAGAGTCCAGGATGTTTCTTAAGTCACTGTAAGACAAGAAATCATCGTCCGAAGACGTGCGAGAACGTTCTTCTAAAGCCAGGTCAAATGCGGGTATCCTGCTGGGTATCCAAGGCGATACCCGCAGCTATGGCTATTCGATCAACTACAAATCTCACCGACACCAAGGTTCGGCACGCTAAGCCGACGGCCAAGGCCTACAAACTTCCTGATGGCGACGGGTTGCACTTGGCGGTCAATCCCACCGGAGCGAAGTGCTGGCGCTATCGGTATCGAATCGGCGGCAAGGAGAATGTGTTCGCGATTGGCGAATACCCGAGCATCTCGTTACGCGAAGCCCGATCCGAGCGGGATCGTGCTAGGGGCTTGGTCAAGCAAGGAATCCACCCTGCAGCGGAGCGAAAGGCGCGCCGCCTTGTGGCATTGCAAGCGGCTGAGGACACCTTCGAAGCTGTCGCGAAGGAGTGGATTGGGGAGCTTGAGAAGAAAAGGCGATCAGCAGGCTACCTGGCACAGGTCCGGAAGGTGTTAGCCGATGATGTGTTTCCGGAGATCGGCCGGCTTCCAATTCGATCAGTCGACGCGAGCCAGCTGCTGGCTATTCTGAAGAAGGTTGAGGGTCGAGACGCTTCCAGCATCGCGATCCTGATTGGGTTCTACCCCGAAATCACGGACGGTTGTAAAAGGGCTTCGAACTTCCGGTCTTGCCTGGCGACTCTTCGCCGCATCCTCGGATTGTGGAACCGCT
>JAGRJX010000129.1 GCA_020442545.1 Lysobacterales bacterium | reverse complement strand
GAGCTGGACGACGAGGACACCGCCGAGCTGATGCCGCTGCTGATGCCGCTGCTGAGCGCGGTCAGGCTGGCGGCGTTGAAGGTGCCGGCACCGTGGTACCAGGTTGGTCGCGCGCGCTCCATCTCGGCTGGCGTCAGCGCCTCGGCGAAGCGCTTGGCCCAGGCCTGCTCCACGTCAAGCGCCAGCGCGTAGGGCAGGTACTCGCTGAACAGCTCCGGTTGCGCCTTGACGTGGTAGCGGCTGTCCAGCTCCTGCTTTTCGGCGACACCCAGGTACCAGCGGAAGCCTTCAATCTTGTCCAGCAGGCGGGCGCCGTCCTGGGTCGGTGCCTTCATCCACTGGTAGAAGGCGACTACCGTGCCGATGATCAGGATGAACAGAAGGATGAAACCAAAGCCGGCGATGAATGCCAGGGCGATCAGTCCACCCACTTCTCCGGCAAGAAACGGCAGGGAGAACAACCACAGGAAAGTGGCACCCACGGTGCCACCAACGCCATCCGCGCGACGCGTGGCGTTGATTGCCGCGGAGACCAGCGTGGTGACGCCGATGCTCCAGAAACTCAGCCATACGCAAAGGAACATGGCCGCGAACTTCTCCTCACCGGGAATGAACAGCAGGGCGCCGACCAGCGTTGCGACCGCGATCAGCAGGCCGATGGCCCACTTGCCCGTGTTGGTGAAGAAGTACTTCTTCTCGTAGTCGGCGGCCAGCGACGCCTTGTGTGCGGCGATCGTCGCCTGCACGGCCTTGTGGATCTTCTGCTCCAGCGTGACCGGGCGCGCTCCGCTGAACAACCTGGCGATGATCGCTTTTTCTCCCGGCGCAAAGTCGACGTGCTTGCCCGTTGGCGTCAACGTCACCTTCTTTCCGCTGTTCTGCTCAATGGTCAGCCAGCCCTTGGCCGCGAGGTTCAGCAGTGCCGCGGCGAAGCAGGTCTTGTCGTAGCCCATGCGCCGGATGAAGCGCAGCGATGCCGGTGAAAAACCCCTTGGCGGCTCGTACTGCGGCATGCGCACGCCGGGCGCCGGATCGCGACCATGGCGCGTCCACATCCAGGCGTAGTAGCCGAGCAGCAGCAGGAAGCCACCCAGCCCGACCAGAAGGCTGGCGTTGTCCGCCAGCAGCCAGCGGAGTTTCTGTTCCGTCGTCGGTTCGGCGATCAGTCCTTTCGGGAACTCCAGCACCACGCTGAGGCCTTCCCCAGCCTGCAGACCACGCGTGGCGTGGTAGCGCGCGCCACCATCCAGCGTTTCGCTTTCGAGTGAGGCTTCCCTGGAATCCTGTGCGCCGGTGTAACCGAAAGCCTCCAACTGGTTGGCAGGCACCGTATCGGGCAGGTGAATCTCGGCGCTGGATCGGTCGATGGGAAAGCCCCACCCGTTCCCTGTGACGTTCCAGTACAACTCGTCGTGGTCCTCGAAAAAGCCGAGCTGGCGGCTGGTGCGGTAGCGCAGGACGTAGCGGTGCTCCCCGGCATCGAGGAAGCGATTCTTGTTGCCGATGCGGATGCGTACGCCGTTGCTCATCGACTCCCGACGCCAGTCTTCGCGCTGGCCATTGCGCTCGACGCCCAGGAAGTCGAAAGCGACCACGTAGCGATGGCGCCGGGGATCGCGATAGGTGGTGGGGAAGTCACGGTAGATACCGCGGCGGATCTGCTTGCCCTCGGCGCGGACGGTGATGGTTTCGGTGACCAGCATCGAACCATCGGCTTCGATTCGGATATCGCTGTGGTAGTCGAGGATGCGCTCATCGGCGCGTGCATCCATCGACAACAGGAACAGCGCCGCCATCAGCAGGAAGCGAAGCACTTTCATGGCAGCTTGACCTCCACGGCGGCGCGACTATCGGCTTCGGCGGCGAAAAAGTCCGATGGTTTGAAGGCGAAGGCGCGCGCGATCAGCAGGTGCGGAAACTGCTCGCAGCGCGTGTTGTACTGCCGCACCGAGCCGTTGTAGAAGCGCCGCGCGTACTGCAGGTGATCCTCGACCTCCACCAGTTGTGCGCTCAGCTGCGCGAAGTTCTCGCTGGCCTTGAGGTCGGGATAGTCCTCGGCCAGCGCCAGCAGCTGGCGGGCATCGCGATCCACGCGCTGCTCGATGTCGCCGCGCTCGCCCACGCTGCCGGCATGCATCGAGGCGCTGCGTTCGGCGGCCAGCCGCGAGAACAGCTCATCCTCGTGCGCCGCGTAGGCCTTCACCACGTCAACCAGGTTTGGCACCAGGTCATGGCGGCGCTGCAGCTGCACGTCGACATCGCTCCACGCTGCAGCGACCTGGTTACGGTCACGCACCAGCCGGTTGAACAGCAGCGCCAGCAGCGCGGCAAGCGCCAGCAACAATCCAACAATCCCGGTCATCCCTCGCTCCCGTCGTTCTCAGGCTCCGTGGCTCCGAGGCGGCTACGGCCAGCAAAGGCACAGCGAAGCTCGTGTCATCGGATACTGATCAGCACCTTGATCAAGAAAACACTTTTTTATCATGCACTTGTATCAACCTGGAAATCTAAGCTAAATTTACTTTAAATTTTATTGATTTTTAAAGAAAATGAAACCACTGGCACCAGTTCCACCTCTCACATCGCTGCAGGACGTCCCACCCGAACGATTGGGCTTTCTGATGAGGAAGTTCGCCAGCCTCGACGACAGCGCATACCTGCACTGGGACAAGCTCCGCCACCTGTCGCCGCCCGATGGCCTGTCTGTCCGGGAATGGTGGCTGGCGCTGAAGCTCAAACGTCTGGGCAGTCGGCTGGAGTTTCCCGAACTGCGTGCCATCGACGGTCGCACATTATCGGTGTCGCGACATGCTCGCATGGATGCGGGCGTCGCAACCATGGATCGCCTGCTTGCCGGGCGCATCGAACTGCCCGAAGTGACACGGGATGGAGCCACAAGAGATCAATATGTGGTCAGCTCGCTGATGGAGGAGGCCATCCATTCCAGTCTTTTCGAGGGTGCAGTCAGCACCCGTGAGGCTGCCAAGGACATGCTGCGCTCTAATCGTCGCCCCACCACCCGCGACGAGCGCATGATCCTGAACAACTACCGCGCCATGACGCGTCTGCGCGAGATGGCGAAATCCCCACTGACCGAGGCCATGGTGCTGGAGCTGCACCGCACCGTGACTGAAGGAACGCTGGATAATCCGGCCATGGCTGGGCACATTCAGCGGCCTGGAGAGAGCAGGATTCGAATCGTAGATGACCGGGTGAACCGTGTGGTGCATACCCCGCCCTCAGCCGAACATCTGCCAGAGCGGATGCATCGACTGATCGAGTTTGCAAACGCAGATGACGTCAGCAACGACCAGTTCGTGCATCCGGTGCTGCGCTCAATCCTGCTGCACTTTCAACTGGCATACGACCACCCCTTCCACGATGGAAACGGTCGAACGGCACGCGCACTGTTCTACTGGTCGATGCTGCGTCGCGGCTATTGGCTGGTGGAGTTCTTTTCGATATCCCGGCTGCTGTATCGAAGTCGCAGTCCATACGAGCTGGCCTATCTGCAGGTCGAAAGTGACGAGCAGGACGCGACCTATTTTGTCCTTCAGCAACTGGAAGTGCTGCAGCAGGCCATCGACGGGCTGTATCGGTATGTGGAACGAAAGAGTCGTGCGCAACGACTGTTGCGTCAGCATTTGCAGGGGCGTGAAGACCTGAACCACCGCCAGTTGGCGCTCCTCGACCATGCTCTCAGAAACCCGGACGCGCTGTACACGCACGAATCGCACGCAAACTCTCACCGCGTATCGACCATCACCGCACGGAGTGACCTCCAGGATCTGGTACGCAGAAAGTGGCTGAACCAGTCAAAGTCCGGAAAGCGACTGGTGTATCAGCCACAAACAGGACTGGAACAACGACTGGAGCGACATTGATGGGCAAGCGCATCCCGGAAGTGGACGACTACATCGCCAAGGCCGCGCCGTTCGCACGACCGATACTGAAGCGGCTGCGCACGATGACGCACAAGGCCTGCCCCAAGGTCGAGGAACGTATCCGCTGGGGTGCGCCGACCTTCGACCATCACGGCATGCTCGGCGGCATGGCGGCGTTCAAGGCCCATGTGTCCTTCGGTTTCTGGCGGGCGAAGGAACTGGATGATCCGCAGGGCCTGTTTCGCGACGAGGCGGCTTCGATCATGAACTTCCAGCGCATGGCCTCGCTGGACGATGTGCCGGATGAAGCGACACTGCTCGACTACATCCGCCGTGCCGCGGCGCTGAACGCAGCCGGGCCCGCGAAGAAACCGTCAAGCCGCAGCAGCCGCAAACAGAAGCCGGAACTGCCCGATGACTTCAAGGCCGCGCTGAAGCGCGATCCGAAGGCGATCCGCACGTTCGATGCGTTTCCGCCCGGCCAGCAGCGCGAGTACATCGACTGGATCACCGAGGCCAAACGCGCGGAAACACGTCAGCGCCGCCTGGCACAGGCCATCGAATGGCTGGCGGAAGGCAACCGCCGCAACTGGAAGTACGAGAACGGCTGACGCGAATCTCGGTGGCGCCACACGTTCGCTGCTTCAGGCTTTCTTCGGCGGCATCGGGAACGGCGTGATCACCCGTTCACCACTGTCCGCATCGCGGATGCTGAGCTGCCCGCGGCGGGCGACTTCCTCGACGCGCAACACGGACTGCATGGGCAGGTGCAGCACCTCGGTATCACGGAACTCGTCGCGCAGGCGTTCCTCGGTGGGATCAATGACCACGCCTTCCTTGATCTCGAAGTCGATTTCGGCGACTTCGATGAAACCCCACAACGAACCGCTGCCGACCTTGCGTGCATACAGCTCGTAGACGCGGCCGCCATTGAGGAAGCTGACTTTGTAGAGTTTGCGTTTGCTCATGCGTTGCACTTTGCGCAGCCGTCATTTCCGCGCATCCGGAAATCCAGCTTTTGAGTGAAATTTTTCGCTAGCGTGACGGACGACGGCGCT
>JAGRJX010000128.1 GCA_020442545.1 Lysobacterales bacterium | reverse complement strand
GAACACCGCCGGCAGCGTCTCGATCAGGACTGTCACCTTGATGGTGCCGGCTTCGAGACCCATCTGCTGCTCGATGGCTTCCAGCGCCTCTTCCCACAGCGCGGCTTCCTCGAAGCTCTGCAGCTTGGGCAGGTAGAGGTACGGCCCCTTGCCCTGCGCGGCCAACGTCTGGGCGTTGTGCTTGAGGAACACGGCGGCGTCGAACAGCGAGCCGGACATGGCCTCCCCATCCACGCGGACGTGCTTCTCGTCCAGGTGCCAGCCGCGCGGGCGCACCATCAGGATGGCGCGCTGCTCCGGCGAGTTCAGGGTGTATTGCGTGCCCGCCTCATTGGTGAAGCTGATCGTGCCGTTCACCGCGTCGGTCAGGTTGCGCTGGCCGTCGAGCATGGCGTCCCAGGTCGGGCTGCTGCTGTCCTCGAAATCGGCCATGAACACGCGTGCGCCGGAATTGAGCGCATTGATGATCATCTTGCGGTCGACCGGACCGGTGATCTCGACGCGACGATCCTGGATCACCGCCGGAATCGGCGCCACGGTCCAGTCACCCTCGCGGATGTCGCGGGTTTCCGGGCGGAAATCCGGCAGCTCGCCGGCGTCGACGCACGCCTGGCGACGGGCGCGGGTGGCCAGCAGTTCGCGACGGCGCGGCTCAAAGCGACGATGCAGCTCGGCCAGCAGCGCACGGGTGGCGTCATCCAGGATGGCGAGATCGGCGCCGGCTGGCCGGTCAATCTGGATCGTTGCTGCGGGGGCTTGTCCGTCGGCCATGGAAGGCGTGTCCTGCATTTCGGTCATGTCTGCACCCTAGTCGTGGAAATCGGTGTTGCCAAAACAAATGTTTCAAAGAAATGCATTAACATGTCTGATATAAGCTGTTCAAACAATCGTTTAAGTGGCGGTTGGATGACGGTATGGGGCCGGAACGGCGCCCGATTCCGACCGCATCGCCGCTGGAGAAGCGTGATGGCGACCCCCAAATCCCGTAAAGCCGACCCACGCTTCTACTACAAGGGCAGCACACTCAAGCAGCTGCGCGCCTTTTGTCAGATTGCCCGACTGGGCTCGGTGTCGCGCGCCGCCGAGGCGCTGTTCCTGAGCCAGCCGGCGGTCAGCCTGCAGCTGGGCGCACTGGAACGCGAGTTCGGCCATCAGCTGTTCGAACGCTACGGCCGGCGTCTGACGCTTAGCCGCGAGGGGCAGGAACTGTACGACCTCGCCCGTCCGCTGGTCGACGGCCTCGACAGCCTGCACACCGACTTCCGCGAACGCCTGCGCGGCCTCGATGCCGGTGAACTGAACATCGCGGCCGGCAGTTCCACCATCCAGTACCTGTTGCCCGAACTGGTCGGCCAGTTCCGCGGACAGCACCCGGACGTGCGCCTGCGCCTGCACAACGTCACCGGCAAGGACGGCCTGGCGCAGGTACGCTCGGATGCGGTCGACCTTGCCGTCGGCTCCATGATCGACGTGCCCAACGACATCGACTACGCGCCGGTATACCGCTTCGAGCCCACGCTGATCCTGCCGCTGGACCACCCGCTGGCGGAAAGGAAGAACCTCACGCTGTCCGACCTGTCGCCCTACGGCCTGATCCTGCCGCCCAAGCGACTGACCACCTACCGCCTGATCGACCTCGTCTTCCAGCAGCACAAGGTGCCCTACACCGTGGCGCTGGA
>JAGRJX010000389.1 GCA_020442545.1 Lysobacterales bacterium | reverse complement strand
GTCGAGCTGCAGGCGCTGAGCCAGGCCGACTTCCGCCGCATCCTCAGCGAACCGGACAATGCACTGACCCGCCAATATGTGGCGCTGATGGGCACCGAAGGTGTCACGCTGGACTTCACCGACGACGCCATCGACCGCCTGGCCGAGGTCGCCTACCGGGTCAACGAACGCCAGGAAAACATCGGCGCGCGGCGCCTGCATACGGTGCTGGAGCGACTGGTCGAAACCATCGCCTACGAGGCGCCGGACCGCAGCGGCGACAGCATCTGCATCGATGCCGCCTTCGTCGACGAGCAGCTCGGCCATCTGGTCGGCGACGAAGACCTCAGCCGCTACATCCTGTGACCACGCGATGAGCAGCGACCCGCGCCCCACCGGCATCACCCTGCACAAGGCTTCGCACGTACTGGAAGTGGCCTTTGACAGCGGCGAAACCTTCCGCCTGCCGCTGGAATACCTGCGCGTGGAATCGCCATCCGCCGAGGTGCAGGGACACGGCCCGTCGCAGAAGAAGCTGGTATGCGGCAAGCGCAACGTCGACGTCGATGCCATCGAGCCGGTCGGCAACTACGGTGTGCTGCTGCGCTTCGACGACGGCCACGCCAGCGGCATCTTCAGCTGGACCGTGCTGCACCGCCTTGGCCGCGAATACGACCATCGCTGGCCGAAATACCTCGCCGCACTGGAAGCCGCCGGCCTCTCGCGCGATCCTGACGGCCGCTGAACCGCCGTCCACCCGGATTGACCAGCGTCGAGGCCGGGACCAGACCTCCCGCCATGAGCTGGCTTGGCGTCCGCGACCCTGCAGCAGGCACTGCCTTGCGCGCTGCCTGCGATACAGAACAACAACGCCCCGGCGAACCGGGGCGTCTTCAGGCTCAATGATCGCTCTGATCTGCAGCATCGGCACCAGAAGCAATGCCACGATGTTGATGATCTTGATTAGCGGCTTTGCCGCTTCCCCCATCCCGTTCGTGCCCGGCCAGTCGGCTTGCATGCCGACTGGCGTTCACAGGCTCGCGGCAGTGCCGCTCGAAAGCCCTGCTCACCCCCTCAAGCAAGGGAAGGGCGGAAGTTGTGTGCGAGAGTCGCCCTTTCCTACAACATCGGGACGAGTAGGAGGGCGACAATATTGATGATCTTGATCAGGGGGTTGATCGCCGGGCCGGCGGTGTCCTTGTACGGATCGCCGACGGTATCGCCCGTGACGGCTGCTTTATGAGCTTCCGAGCCCTTGCCGCCATGGTTTCCGTCTTCGATGTACTTCTTGGCGTTATCCCAAGCGCCGCCAGCGTTGGCCATCATGACGGCAAGGGCAAAGCCGGAAACGGTCGCGCCGATCAGCATACCAGCCAACGCCTCGGATCCAAGCACAAAGCCAACCACCAACGGTACGACCACAGCCATTGCACCCGGCAATACCATCTGACGGAGCGCACCTTGGGTGCTGATGCCGACGCAGGTCTTATAGTCCGGCAACCCGGTTCCTTCCATCAGACCGGGAATTTCGCGGAACTGGCGGCGCACCTCTTGCACAATCTGCTGCGCGGCCTGCCCGACCGCTGTCATCGTCATGGCGCTGAAAAAATAGGGCAACATAGCGCCAATTAGAAGACCGGGCACCATGGTTGGGTCGAGCAGATTTAGGTCGCTGTAGCTGAAATCTGCGGCGGTGACATAGGCGGCCACCAGCGCCAGCGCGGTCAGTACCGCCGAACCAATGGCAAAACCCTTGCCCGTCGCCGCGGTGGTGTTGCCCAGGCTGTCCAGTGCGTCGGTGCGCTGGCGCACTTCCGGCGGCAGATGGCTCATCTCGGCGATGCCACCGGCGTTG
>JAGRJX010000127.1 GCA_020442545.1 Lysobacterales bacterium | reverse complement strand
TATCGCCTGTACGCCGAGGACGATTTCGACGCGCGGCCCGAGTTCACCGATCCGGAGATCCTGCGCGCCTCGCTGGGTGGTGTGATCCTGCGCATGCTGAATCTGGGACTGGGCGATATCGACGACTTTCCCTTCGTCGAGCGACCGACGGACCGCGCCATTGCCGACGGCTGGCAGCAGCTCACCGAGCTGGGCGCGGTCGATGCGCAGCGCAAGCTCACCGCCATCGGCCGGCAAATGGCCAAGCTGCCAATCGACGTGAAGCTGTCGCGCATGCTGATCGCGGCGAAGAATGATGGCTGCCTCGAAGAATTGCTCGTGATCGCCGCCTTCCTGTCGATCCAGGACCCGCGCGAGCGTCCGGCCGATGCCCGCGAAGCTGCCGACGAGGCGCACGCGCACTATGCCGATCCGCATTCCGACTTTGCGGCGATCCTCGCGCTGTGGCGTGACTATCGCGAGCAGCACGAGGAACTGAGCCAGGCCAAGCTGCGTGACTGGTGCGCGCGGCGCTTCCTCGGCTTCCTGCGCATGCGCGAATGGCGCGAACTGCACCGGCAGCTGAAGCTCATCGTCGACGGATTTGGCTGGGTGCGTAACGAAACACCGGCAAAGTTCGAGTCGCTGCATCTCGCGATACTCAGCGGCCTGCCGACGCAGATCGGTCGGCGCGACGACGGCCGCGAGTATCTCGGCCCCCGCCAGCGCCGCTTCACGCTGTTCCCGGCCTCGCCGCTGGCAAAGAAGCCGCCGCGCTGGGTGCTCAGCGCCGAGCTGCTGGAAACGCGACAGTTGTACGGCTTGACCAATGCACGCATCGAGCCGGAGTGGGTGATTGCCGCCGCACCGCAGTTGATCGCCACGCGCCACTTTGATCCGCACTGGTCGGAGAAGCAGGGGCGTGCGCTGGTCTACGAGCAGCAATCGATCTTCGGCCTGACGCTGGTCGAGCGGAAGCGCGTCGGCTACGCGGCCATCGATGCCGCGGACGCACGACGACTGTTCATCGAAGCGCTGGCGCAGGATCGCGTGCGGACAACCTGCGGTTTCGTCGATCACAATCGCCGCGAGCTGGAAAAGGCGATGGAGGAGGAAGCACGGCTGCGGCGCAGCGGCCTGATTGCCGACGAGGCCTGGCGCGACCGCTTCTACGCGGGGCGCATCCCGCCGGACGTTCTGAGCGTCAAGGCGCTGGAAGCCTGGTGGCGGCGCGCCGACAAGGGCGCGCGCAGCAGCCTGCAGTGGTCGCTGGAGGACCTGCTGCCCACCGCCGGGCGCGATCCGGATCGCTTTCCGGTTGAGCTGCGCATAGGCGAGCAGGCGTTGCGCATCCGCTACCTGTTTGAGCCCGGCAGTGCCGAGGACGGCGCCACGCTGGAACTGCCGCTGTACCTGCTGAATGCGCTGGAGCCGGCCATGCTCGACTGGGCGGTGCCTGGATTCATGGAGGAGACGGCGACGGCGCTGATCCGCGGCCTGCCGAAAGCGCTGCGCCGCAACGTGGTGCCAGCACCGGATTTCGCGCGTGCTTTTGTGGAGACGGAGCCGCATCGCGCGCCCGAGTCCGGGCAAGGGCTGGTTGTGTCGCTGGCGGCTTTCCTGACGCGCCGAAGCGGTATCGACTTCGATCCGGCGCAGTTCGATGCCGCCGCGATTCCGGAACATCTGCGCCTTCGCATCGAGTTGACGGAGGTTCGCGATGGCAAACCGCATGTGCTGGCGACATCCCGTGATCTCCACGCATTGCAGCAGCGCTTTGGCGAACGCGCGGACGCCGCATTCGGGCGTGAGGCCGGACGCGAGCTGCGATCGACCACGTCCGCCGACACCGATGCGGTCGACAACGCGCAACGCTTCCCAGATCAGCCGATTCCGCGGCAGATCGACGGCGCCGGCGGCGTGCCGGCGTTTCCGGCGCTGGTGCAGAAAGGAGATCGATTCGAGATCCAGGCGTTTGCCCAGCGCGAGCGCGCCGACATGGCGCATCAGCAGGCGCTGCGTGAGCTGATCGGCCTGCAACTGGCTCGCGAGACCAGGCGGGCGGCAAAGCAGCTGCCGATGTCACCCCGTGCCGCCATGCTGGCGGCGGCGCTGGAAGGTCAGCAGCAGCTGCGACGCGAACTGGTTGACGCCGCCCTCAACGCGCTCAGTGCCGACGGACTGGTCGAAATCCGCGATGCCGCCGCCCTTGAGGCGCGACTGGAGCTGATTCGCCGGCAGCTCTTTGGCGCGGCGGTGGAACGCTGCGAGCTGGCCGAACGCATCCTCGAAGCCGTGGCCGGGCTGCGGCCGCTGCTGGAACAACCGCTGATGGGCTTTGCCACGGCGTCTTACGCCGACCTGCGCCGGCAGTTTGACGCGCTGATCTTCCCCGGCTTCATCGCCGTACATCCGTTGCAGCAGCTCACCGAACTGCCGCGCTATCTCGAAGCCATGCGTCTGCGCATTGATCGCCTGCAGCGCGACCCTGCGCGTGACGAGGCGCGCCTGCTGGAGCTCAAACCGTTCGTCGATGGATTGGCTACGGTCGAGCCGGCGAAGCGCGACAGCGCGGCCTTCCAGCGTCTACGCTGGCGGCTGGAAGAGTGGCGGGTGTCGCTGTTTGCACAGGAGCTGGGTACGCGTGAACCGGTGTCGGCCAAGCGGCTTGCGCGTGAACTCGGGGATTTGTAGGGTTTCCCGCAGAGAAACCGCAACAGGAACCGACGCTAAGTGTGCGATTCATCACGAAATTGCTGTTCAGGAAGGATTTACCGCGTATTAACCTCTCCGTGGCGTGCAGCGCCTACAATCCCTACGGAGTTCGTGCGCCCGATGGCGGCGAAAATGACAATGCAGTAGCGAAGGGCGGCCCGGCCGACCGGTTGCGTCATGCTGTAGTGGCGCGAAACGGCCAACGGAACCCAGCAGAGGAAGAATTCCCGCGGGTGCCGGTGCGGACAGTGCCGCACGATACGCAGCAGTTTCCGGGCCTGAGCCCGACTTTTTCAGCTGGCTGGCCCGTTTGACAGGCCGATCCCAGCCTTCAGGAGTTGAGAGTGACGAAATCAAAGATCCCGTTCCGCCCGAGGCCGTTGAGTTGTGCGGTTGCCTCGGTGCTCGCGATGGGCGCGGCAGCCGCGACGTTTGGTATCCCCTTCCAGGCGCAGGCCAAGGGTGAGTCTGCCGACGAAATCATGCCGCTGTGCGGCAGCGGTGTCGAAAAGGCCGCCAGCGCCGACGCGACTAGCAATGAGCTGGCCTTCTACGAAATCGGCAATGGCCAGATGATCGTCGACTATGCGCTGGCCGAAGACGCCCAGCACTGCGTGAAGTTGACGTCAGCGGGCTACATGATGAAGCTTGCCGGCACTTCGCCGTCCGCGTTCAACATCATCACACCCGGTAGCATCACATACGACCCAACGAACTCGCCGCGCAGTTTCACCGCGGATACCAACGCAACCGCATTGTGCGAAAGCTATTACGGCAATAGCGACGGATATGCGCTGTCGCTGACCGACATCAATGGCGACGTGATGGGTGGCGGCTCGATGCCGGGCGTGTCATCGTTCAGTTACAACCCGACATCGGGTTTGCTGACGCCCGGCATCATGCAAGCCCTTCATGGGCCCTGGCTGAAGTGCTTCAATGCCGAAACCAGTAACGGCGATCCCGATCCAGCGCCCGCTGCGATCAAACAGGCCCGCATTTTCGGCAGCTTTGCCGGCGCCTTCGAAAGCAATCACCTGAAAGTGGAGTATCTGGATGCCAACGACCAGCCGCTGACCGACGGTGAGTTGACGTCCACCATCGGTACTCCCAGCGTCTACAAGGTACGGATCAGCAATCAGGCGGGCGCACCGGCGTACAACGTGCGCGTGCGCGAGTTCTTTGAGCGTGGCAATTTTGGACGACCGGTAGTCAGCGCGGTTTCCTGCGAGGATGAGAGCGGTGTTTGCGCTGTGGGCGATCTGGATGTCCATGGCGGGCTGAAGGCAGACATTACCGAACTGGGTGCCAACCAGTCGCGAACCTACACCCTCACTCGTCAGTTGGATGGCAATTGCAATCCGCAAACGGCCGTGTGCGACGTGCTGCCAGGCGATGGCGCGCTGCTGATGGTTGCCGCCTTCGCCAATCCCGATCTCACCGAATCCGACGCCATCAGTGCCGACGATGCCCGTACCTTGCGCATTGGTCTGATTGAGAACGCGCCGCCGGTGGCTAGTGGCGACAGTATCGCGGTCAACGAGGGTGGTAACCCGGGCGATACCGCAACGCAGTTGGTGAGTGGTGCGTTTTCGGTAAAGGACAACGACGAGGATATCGAAGACGGTGGTATTCCGACCGGCGATGTCAGCCTGGACTCTGGTCCGGCACACGCATCGGCATTCACACTGAATCCGGACGGCACTTTCTCCTACACGCACGACGGCAGTGAAACCATCGCCGACGAGTTCACGTACACCGTGAAGGATGCTGACGGTACGGATTCAAACATCGCGACAGTAACCATCACGATCACGCCGGTGAACGATGCGCCGGAAGCGGTAGGCACCATCAGTGTGTCAAATGGGCTGAAAGGCATGCCGTATTTGGCCGCCGACAAGATTGAGCCTGCGTTCGACGATCCAGATGATGCAACCCTCGTCTACACCGACGGAGGCACATTGCCGCCTGGGCTTCAGATAGTCAACAACGTGAACGTGGGCGGCGAACTCAAGAACGCCGTCATCTACGGCACCCCGACTTCAGGAACTGGAGGACGCTCCGGTGCGGTGGAACATCCCAATGGCGTCGAGTTCCCTGTTTCGATTACTGCCACGGATGGCAGCGGCGAGTTTGCCGTTCAGACCTTCAACATGTTCGTTTACAGCTGATCCTCTGCGATCAGGATCGGAAACGGTTGATCTGATCGCGTTGTGTGATGGCGGCGGCGCGGGCCGCGTCGGCAAAATCGTTGCCGCTGCCGGCGTACAGAATCGCCCGCGATGAGCTGATGATGAGGCCGTTGCCGTCGGCGGTGGCACCGTTTTTCAGCACCGCCTCGACATCACCGCCTTGTGCGCCGATGCCCGGCACGAGGAAGGGTAGATCGCCGACCAG